>DATMWO010000052.1:0-5691 GCA_035562475.1 Methanoregula sp. | reverse complement strand
TCCTAGGAGACTGGGGGTCTTCTGACCTGAGTTCAAATCTCAGTGGCCCCATTTCAGATAGTGTTTTTGGTCCTTGTTTTTGGTCGTTGTTATGAAAATTACTGAACTATGCATTGACTGTTTACTTTCCCGTGTGGAACTTGAATGTACATTGTGTCGTGCTGATTCAGCTCTCACGGATGCAGCAATGTCTGAGTGCAGGAGGCTGATGAGAGAAATTCGTTCCGCACCGCTCAGCCACCCACAGATTGCGAGCCGTATCCACCGGAGGGCTTATGAGATACTGGGTAATCCCGATCCATTCGCAGAACTCAAAGATCTGGGAAATCAGCAGGCAGGAGAAGTTTGTAAAGAAGTCCGTAAGAACCTGTCAACATTCCGCGATTATGTTCTTGCATCCGTAATCGGGAACACATTTGATTATGGGGTGAAAGGTCACATTGTTGAAGAAAATTTTTCTGATTTTTTCCGGAGAGAATTTGCACAAGGGCTCACTATCGATGATACCGGTAAAATCGCTCCTCTCTGCTCCCGTGTTGTATATCTGAGCGACAATTGCGGCGAAATTGTTCTCGATCGCCTCTTGATCGAATACCTCAAGGCGCAGGGATCTCATGTTACCCTTGCTGTCAAAGAGGTTCCGATTCTTAATGATGCAACACTGAAGGATGCTCATGAGCTGGGACTTGACACGCTTGTTGATCATATCACAACAAACGGCGGAGGTGCGGAGATTGGTATATGTATGGAAAATATTCCTGAAGATCTTCGGCATGCAATAGCAAAATGCACCATCATCATTGCAAAAGGGATGGCAAATTTTGAGTCCCTGTCCGAGATGGGCAAGCTCCCGCCGGTAGCTTACCTTATGGCAGCGAAATGCAAACCTGTTGCGGATGAGGTTGGGGTTCCCGTAGGGTCCAAGATCGCACTGTTACGAACCTGACGGCCGCGATTGTCTCTTCTTTGACCTGTGCCTCACAATTTTCTTTTAAAAAATTCATAATGGCAGGTTCCGGATGGTTTTTACCAGATATGCACGTATACTGGGATAAGGGATGTACTATCCGAATTTCAAGGACACGATCGCGGCATCACCCTATATTTTTACCCTGGGTGTAGCCGGGGACAGCGGATCGGGAAAAACTACGTTTACCGAAGGCATACGGAACATCTTTGGTACTGATCTTGTGTCAACAATTTCTCTCGATGATTATCACGGTCTCGACCGTAACAGCCGCAGAAAGCAGGGACTGACAGCACTTAATCCAAAAGCAAACCGGATCGATCAGATAGAACACGACCTTATCCAGCTCAAACACGGTGTGCCGGTCGAAAAGCCGGTCTATAATCATGCAACCGGAATGTTCGACAAGCCGGTCATCTTTTATCCGCAAAAAATCCTTATTCTCGAAGGTCTCCACACGCTATTTACACCAACGCTTCGAAAATACCTTGATTTTACCCTCTTTGTGGATCCAACCAAAGAGGTAAAATCTGACTGGAAGATACGTCGTGATGTCAAAATGCGTGGTTATTCCCGTGATGCTGTTATTCAGGAGATTGCCGAACGCGAACCGGAGTACGAGCACTATATTGCACCTCAAAAAGAGTATGCTGATGCAGTCATAGGGATTGATTATTCAGAATACGGCCGACACCTGGGAACGGAGAGAAATGTCTACCGTATCACTCTCTCCCAGAACAGGATGAAACACAGTATTGAAAATATTGATCTCTCCCTTGACCTGTACTCAATCCTGTCCCTTTCTGAGCGCAATTTCTCACTTAAATTTCTGACGAGTGAACATAAAGGATACAAGATGGGGGAGATGATTATAGATGGAGAACTGAGTGAACATGTGGTGAAAAAGCTCGAGCGCAGTATCGAGCAGCAGACCCGGGTTCACCCTATTTCAATCTTCAAAAACCGTACTTATATCACGGCGGGCGATCTGGCACAACTGATACTTTGCTGGCGTATTATCCATCGTCGGATCTTCATAGAAACAACACAGGAATCGCACCTACGAAGGTGAAAATACATCTGAAAAGGAAGAATGAACAAAGGAAAAATTGCTCTATGAAAAAGATTGCAGTCATGACTGGGGGGGGAGATTGCCCTGGACTCAACGCGGGTATCAGAGCTGTAGTACGATCGGGTTTGAGCTATAATATTGATACACTGGGGATACACGACGGTTGGCAGGGACTTATTGAAGGCAACCTTGAAATGCTCACCGAGGCATCGGTTTCCGGTATCACATCGATGGGGGGCACTATCCTTGGTACATCACGGACAGATCCGCTCAAAAAACCCGGCGATATGGAAAAGATCAGAGATGCAATAAAAGAACATAGTATTGAAGCCCTGGTGGTCATCGGGGGAAACGGGACGCTCTCCGCAGCGTATGAATTAACCTCAAGGGGCATTCCACTCATCGGGATACCAAAAACCATAGATAACGATATTTTCGGTACTGATCTGGCTGTTGGTTTTGACACTGCCGTCTCTACAGTAACCGAAGCGATCGACCGGCTTCACACTACTGCCGAATCTCATCACCGGATCATGGTGATAGAGACTATGGGACGTAGTGTGGGGTGGATCGCTTTAATGGCGGGTATAGCGGGAGGAGCAGACTTGATCCTAATTCCGGAGATACGATTCACCATGGAAAATGTCTGCCAGGATCTCAAAGCCCGTTACATGGCAGGAAAAAAATTTTCCATTGTGGTAGTTGCCGAAGGGACACATCATGAGGATATCGCAGGCATGGCAGTTCCTGAATGCAATCGCGATGAATGCGGGCACGAGAAATTTGTCGGTGTTGGGAACCTTCTCGGAAAGGAACTCGAAAAACGGCTCAGTATTGAAACCCGGGTAACTGTTCTGGGCCATGTCCAGCGTGGAGGTATGCCCACCTCATTCGACAGGATCCTCGCTACGCGATTCGGGGTCTCAGCAATTGAACAGATTGTTGCACACAACTTCGGTTGCATGGTTGCCTTGCAGGGTAACCGTATTGTACCTGTACCACTCGGAGATGTTGCATCGCGGGTTAAGAGGGTAAATCATGATCTCTATCTTCATGCAAAAAGAGTAATGAACGCGAAGGGATAAATCCTCAATTCCTTAGCTTGATGAGATGTTCAGATATGCAGCAGATATGGCAATGCGATCAGTGATACCAGTACAACAAGCATGAGATAGCTGACAGCACCGGTAACATAACTTGAATATTTCAGAAGCCCGCGGCGATCGAGCAGCCGGTCAACACCTTCTTTAAAGATATACCCGCCATCGAGCGGGATCATCGGGATAGCATTGAATATTCCAACATTGATATTGATCCAGGCGCACCAGAAGAGCAGGTGTATAATACCCCAGAAACCCTCAAAGGGGACTTTATAATAGACGGTGTCAGGTGTTTCAAATGCAAGAATCCGGAGGAACTGAACACCGGAATCGTTTGCGAAGGGGATGATCAGGAACTGGAAAAATCCCAGGGGCGATAACATTCCCTGAACGACTGCCATAACAGCTGTACCATCATAATACTCAACACCCATGAATCCACTCGTCCTGTCTGACATATCACCAGGCCATGCCGAAAGGGTGAGCTGGTAGTCTTTCACGATTTTATCTTTTTCCACCGTGAGAGTCAGCGTGTTTCCGGGTTTTGTTGTATTCAGGATAGCTGAAACATCAACCCTGCTGGCAACCGGGATTCCATTTACTGCGGTAACTATCGAACCCGGGGGAATTCCGGCGCCGGCTGCAGGATAATCCTTATAGACTCCCTGAATGACCGGCTGACTGACAGGAGTGACCAGTCCCATGAAGAGAATCAGGAGGAGAAAACAGGAAAAACCGACGACAAGATTATTGGTGATCCCGGCACCGAACATGCGAACCTTGGCCATTCCTTTGGTCTTATCAAGTTCTTCTTCATCGGGCTCAACAAAAAATCCAATAGGAATTACGGCGATGAGCGCCCCCATGGTCTTAACTTTGATATTCTCAACGCGACAGAGAATTGCGTGCCCGAATTCATGAACGCCAATGGTGATGATAAATGCAAGCCAGACAGCAAGGGTAGAGGGAACATACTCGTTGATACCAGGGAGAAGCAGGATATTCTGCGGTTTATAGATCCCGGTTGGTTCCGGCTGGACGAGAAGTGTATAGCGGACAGAGACAAAAAGCATTACGGTAATGAAGACCGAAACGATGATGACGGCGATAACACCGGCCGTCCCATAGATCCGGAAGAACGTGCGGAATGCGGCAAATTTATCAAAAAATCCGACTCTGTTCGTTTTGAGCGCCAGAATCGGGCCATAGAAAGTTATGTGATCCTCCCAGAGTTTCCGGGAGTGGATATAGAATGCTATCGCAGCGTAAGCAGCGATAAGAAAAATGATCAGGAGGATCCAGTTCATTCGTTATTCATTGCATTGCAGGCCACATAAAACAATGGCTCATAGCAATCAGACGGGAGGGGGAAGAGATCAGAAAAATTGTGAGAGCTGGCTCTGCTGTTTTTTTCCGAGCATGGCAGTGACAGTCTTCCAGCTTTTCCGTGCAATGGGCGGGGGACATTTGTGCTCATCGATATATGCGGAAAGGAATGCAATGGTAACCGGATCCGAAGGATACCCGCTTCCTATCTCCCCGTATTTTTTAGAAAGGGCAGTAATCGCCCGGTCGCGGGTAACTTTTGCGACGATGCTTGCAGCAGAGACTACTTTAAACGTCTGATCTGCGTTGTGCTCGGATACGACCTCGCAGCTCGTTTCAAGATGACGTTTCACCATATCTGCATAGCGGAATGCGTTCACATCGCAGGCATCAACATACGCGATAGCCGGTGAAAGCTTGTCTATGGCCTGTGCATGCGCCCTGGCAACGCAGGCATTCATGGTCATCCCCGTGCGGATCTCATCAATCTCGTGCGCGTCAATACGTACCGTTGCCACCCGGAACCGCTTCCTGATAGTGATATAAAGACGTTCCCGTACCTTGGGGGATAGCAGCTTTGAGTCAGCCACTTCAACTTCGGCAAATACATTCTCAGAGGATACTCCAACAGCAGCGATAACCATCGGACCCAGCACGGATCCCTTTCCTGCCTCATCCACCCCACAGATCACAGAGATTGGTTATTGCGCAAATTATTTCAATGCCGATGATGGTAACCGGTAGTCATGTATATTATCATCGTGGGGCTCGGAGGAATCGGCAAAAACCTCGCAAAACAGGCGGTCGAACATGCAAACAATGTTGTTGTCATTGACCAGGACGAAAGCCGTTGTAGCGACGTTCTCGAGCATTATGATGTACTGGCAGTGACCGGCAATGCAACCGACAAAACGACGCTTGAGGAAGCCGGGATTGATCGGGCAGATGCCCTGATTGCAACCACAAGTGATGATTCGGTCAACCTTATGACCTGCTGGCTCGCAAAAAAGTTCCGCGTTCAAAACGTAGTTTCAATCGTCAACCAGTCCTCACACTCGGATTTTTTTAAGGAAGTGGGGGTCAGGATAAGCGAGAACCCTGACGAGCTTGTTGCGTCACGTCTCTACTACTGGACGCAGAACCCCCAGCTCCAGCAGCTTGCCTCGATTCCCGGTGGGACCATCTTCGATATTGTCGCTGAGCAGGGTGCTCCTATTGTCGGGCAC
>DATMWO010000051.1:0-5198 GCA_035562475.1 Methanoregula sp. | reverse complement strand
CAATAATTCAATGCAAATTTTTCAAACACCAAAAATCACGATTTAATACAACAATAACCAAAAATAAGCAAAATTCTTAAAAAAAAAATAGGTGATTGTAAAATATCAGCCCCTAAATCGAAAACGCGAAATGTAAAAACTCAGTGAATTGAAGTCAAAAGATTAATCGCACGAGAAATTCGCTCTTGGGGGCCCCGCCCCCGCCGCTCGGGCTCCCCCCTTTGCGATAGTGCTGTGTTACCTGTTCTGGGGATATCGCAATGCGCCCCGTCCCCCCGGGGGACTGGTGACGCAAGGGGAGGCGATCATGCCAAAGGGTGTGGTTGTTACCTCATTTGGGGGCGGATTATTGATAATCACCAAAAGATATTATTCTTTTGTTTTTGCATATTTTTTCCAGATCTGTTCCCGATAGACCGGGCCACTGTTGTAGGTGCAGAAGGGGATAAGTTTTCCCTCAGGGGTTGCATAATGGATGCAGCACCGCTGGACACGGTCGAGATCATAGTTGTACCGGTCCATAAAATGCATAGTACCGATAAAAAGCGCATTCCAGTGAAATTCTTTGAGTGCCTCAAAGTTCTGCCCGATGAGGGTTTTGCCAAGTATCTTCCAGAACTCCGTGGTGTTCGCCTGCTCACCCCTCTTCACAGACTCGTGCACGTTTTTAAGGCCTTCCAGCAGGGTTGCATATTTGTTGATGGTGCCACCTTTTTTGAGTTTTTCGGTCATCTGTTCGATCGATTCAAAAAACTTATCCACATTCACCATCCGGTTTACCGGAACGATTGAACCATCATTCTGGACAAACACATACGTAGCTGCACCGCAGTGCTGATGGGCAGTGAACCGTATCTGAGGTCGCCCGGTATAGGTCTCGACAAGGTCGGAAAACGGAATAACACAGGGAACCGGATAGAAATCATCCTTTTTGAGAACTCCATCCAGTTGTTTCTCAATTTCATTCAGAAGATCGGGAATGGTTATACGCATTTTTTTGACATCATCATCGGTTGCTGCACCGGTAAACGCTATTGGCTGGAAGTTTATACCCCGGATTACTGAGATATTGGCTACGGCAAGCCGGATAATATCACCAAGTTCGTGATCATTCTTACCATGGATTACGGTGGGAACCAGGACAACTCCAAGACGCACTGCTTTAAGGTTCTCGATAGCCTTCATATTGATTTTCAGGAGAGGATTGGTTGCCGGTGTAACGCCGTCAAAATGGAGGTAGACAGTACTCAGCCCGGAGTCCTTGAGCTTCTGAGCATAGCCAGGTTCGTTTGCGATCCGGACACCGTTGGATGCAATCTGAACCTGGGGGAATCCCATCTGTTTTGCCGTTTTGATAATATCCACCAAATCCTCACGCATGGTAGGTTCCCCGCCTGAGAACTGCACGGCAGGAGCCGGGACGGGTTTCTGGGCACGGAGGACCTGCATCATACGGACAATCGTATCAAAATCCGGTTCGTACACAAATCCGCATGCACGGGCATTTGCAAAACAGAAAGCACAGTCAAGATTGCACCGGTTGGTGAGATCGATATTTGCCAGCAGGGTCTGCGAATGGTGATTGCTGCACAACCCACAGGAAGACGGGCAGCTTTCCGGAGGTGCAATAGTCTGGGGATTTTCAATACCGGTTCCTATCTCACCGAAACGGTCGAACCGGTGATACATCACCGGATCTGACCAGTAGAGATTCTTGAAATTTCCGTGTTCAGGGCACGTACTATGGAGCATTATCCTGTTGTCTTCTTCCACAACGTCAGCATCAATGACGGTATTGCAGGTGGGGCAAAGACTATGAGTTTTTTTTATCAGCATTGATATCACCCGTTGCACAATTGTTCTCTAATATTTCGTTTGAGTAACCTTAATGTTTGTATCTGCTGTTTATTACAGGTATTGGAGTGCTACATTATTAGTGTTGATTTGTTCATACTATCATTGATATCGGCTGTCTGGATCATGCTCCCGGCCTATCTCCCGAATCCGATCGCTGCGCTCGTCGGAGGCGGCACCCCCATTGACCTGGGAAGGAATTTTACGGATGGAAAAAGAGTATTTGGCGATGGTAAAACATACCGCGGCCTGATCATCGGGATTTTTGCCGGGATCGGGATAGGACTGGTGCAGATAGGGGTCTCGGGAGCGTATGGTTGGGAGAATCTGCCACAACAGACCTTTATGTCAATTACCTTACTTGCAACCGGAGCGCTCCTTGGCGATATATGCAAGAGCTTCTTTAAAAGAAGACTCGGAAAAGAACGGGGATCGAAATGGCCGATCGCTGACATGTATGACCTGGTAGCTGGAGCCCTTCTCATGGTGCTGATCTTTGATCCTGAATGGCTTTTTACAAACATGACCCTGCTGATCTTCGTTCTCATCCTTATACTCACCCCCATCCTTCACCGGGGAATAAATATCATCGGTTATCATTTCAGAGTCAAAGAGGTTCCATGGTGAACACAATTGCAGACCTGCTTATCAGGTATAAGGCCATCGAATTTGGCGAATTCACCCTTGCCTCCGGCAAAAAGAGCCAGTATTATATCGATGTAAAATCCGCGGTAACCAACCCGGATCTTCTTTGGGCTATTGCCTCGGTAATTGAAAAAAACCACCCGTTCGATGTGGTGGCAGGTGTCGCAGTGGGAGGAGTTCCTCTCGCTGTTGCAACCGCAATGGTGGCAAAGAAACCCTATGCAATCATCCGGGCAGAAGAAAAGAGTCATGGAAAAAAAGATGTTATCATTGGCAATGTCAAAAACAGGAATGTCCTGCTCGTGGAGGATGTAACAACTTCCGGAGGATCGGCGATCTATGGAATCAGGGCCCTTAGGGATGCCGGAGCACAGGCCGATCGTGTTGTAACGGTGGTAGACCGGGAGCAGGGTGCAGAGGAGCTGCTTAAAAAACAGGGAGTGAACCTTTTTTCGCTGGTAAAAGTCAGCGAGATCGTAAAACAGTAAATCATTTTTATTGCCAGCGTAAGAGTACATGGATATGAAAATACTCGTTGTAGGCGGGGGAGGAAGGGAGCACGCAATAGTCAGTGCTCTGGCCCGCAACAGTGAGACTGAAATTTTTTCTGTTATGGGGAACCGGAATCCCGGAATCTCACGTCTTGCCAGAGAGGTTAAATTGTGCAAAGAGACGGACATTTCCCGGATTGTGTCCTTTGCCCGGAAAACCGGGGTCGGGTATGCGTTTATCGGCCCGGAAGCACCGCTTGAAGCAGGGATTGTGGACCAGCTGGAATCTGCAGGAATAGCGTGCGTGGGACCAACACAGGCAGCAGCCAGAGTCGAGACGGATAAGGCGTTCTGCCGCGACATGATGGAATATCACCATATTGACGGGTGCCCCAGATACCGTGTTTTTAACGATCCGGCTGAAGCGGTTTCGTTTATCAACGACCATGATGAAGATCTCGCTATAAAACCAATCGGGCTCACCGGCGGGAAAGGGGTTCGGATTATGGGTGAACAGGTTGATCGGGCAGGAGCGATCGCGTATGTGAAATCACTGAACGGCGGAGTTGTGCTGGAAGAGCGCCTTATCGGTGAGGAGTTCACCCTGCAGGCATTTGTGGATGGCACACACCTGACACCCATGCCGCTGGTACAGGATCACAAGCGTGCGTTTGAGGGAGATATCGGGCCAAATACCGGGGGTATGGGATCGTATTCGATGCCGGACCATACGCTTCCGTTTGTGTCAGATACTGATTACAAAAAAGCTCTTGCAATCATGCAGTCCACCGTTGGGACGATGGAAAGAACCGGACATCCGTACAAAGGGATACTCTACGGCCAGTTCATGAATACCGCAAGGGGTCCAAAAGTCATCGAATTTAACGCCCGGTTCGGTGATCCGGAGGCAATGAACGTGCTGTCCCTGCTCAGTTCGGATCTCTCCGATATCGTGATAAAAATAACCACGGGTTCACTTTCTGCAGCAGATGTATGCTTTGAAAAGGCAGCAACGGTATGCAAATATATTGTACCCTCGGGTTATCCGGATTCTCCCGCAAAGGGCGACCCGGTAACTATTGGCACGCAGACGGACGCACTCCTCTATTACGCGAATGTTGAGGACCGTGAGGGGAAACTCACCACCCTGGGCTCGCGGACTCTTGCGTTTGTTGGCGTTGGCTCAACTCTTGAAGAAGCGGAACGGCGTGCGGAACTGTCGGCATCTGCGGTCAAAGGCCGCGTGCGCTACCGGCGCGATATCGGAACCAGAGCACTGCTCGAGCAACGTATTGCACACATGAAGGAGTTACGATGAAGAAGGATTTCCTGTCAATTCTCGATGTCAGCAAAGGTGAGCTCGGGCAGATCCTTTGCGAAGCAGACCAGCTTAAATCCCTGAAAAAAGAGGGGAAAGTCCACGATGTGCTGCGGGGGAAAAACCTTGCCATGATCTTTGAGAAGTCCTCTACCCGGACCCATATCTCATTTGAAGTCGGAATGAACGAACTGGGAGGCCATGCCCTTTTTTTAAATGCCCGCGATATGCAGATCTGGCGGGGTGAGGAGATCCGCGATACTGCACGGGCTGCATCGCGGTATGTCTCCGGCCTGATGATCCGTGCCTATAAACACAGTACGATTGAAGAGTTTGCACGACATGCCACTATTCCCGTGATTAACGGCCTTTCCGATCTCGAGCACCCGTGCCAGCTGCTTGCCGATATTATGACAATACGGGAGCACTTCGGATCGACAAATGACCTGAACGTGGCTTGGGTTGGTGACGGGAACAATGTCTGCAACTCCCTGATTCTCTCGACCGTGCTCACCGGCATGAAGGTTACGGTAGCCACGCCAAAAGGGTATGAACCCGCAGAGGATATCGTAAAAAAGGCACGCTCCCTGGGCGGGAAAGTAACCCTTGTCAGGAAACCGGAACAAGCCGTGAAGGACGCTGATGTCATCATCACGGATACCTGGATCTCGATGGGTGATGATGAAGAACGCGAAGAGCGTCTGAAAGTGTTTCACCATTACACCGTGGATGCGGCACTCATGCGCCACGCCTCTCCGGATGCACGGGTGCTCCATTGTCTTCCGGCTCACCGTGGTCAGGAGATCGCCGATGAAGTAATGGAAGGGGGCCAGAGCCTTGTCTGGGACGAGGCAGAAAACCGGCTCCACGCACAGAAAGCGCTCCTGGTA
>DATMWO010000050.1:0-14287 GCA_035562475.1 Methanoregula sp. | reverse complement strand
ATATTTTACTTAACTACCAAAAGTATATCGTCTCTCTTGTAATATGATGGATTTGTTTAAAGGCATCAATTGAATGTTACCTGCTCTGGTGTGTGACATCCACCATAGAACTATCCGGTAAATGGCAAAAAAATGTCAGTGAAGGTTGGGGAGTGTAGGTAGAACGGGGAAATAGAAATGAAAAATATTTCCACGTTTACTCATGTCATAAGGATATTAACATATGCATGGTCACGCCCCAGAGTAGAAATGTGCTATTTGGAAGACCTAATCTTTCTAATCCTTTCTCGTTTCTGGTATCATAATTTTACGTTGTTATTTGTAAATACCAGCCATTTTTTCCTGTATGAGAAAAATTGTTGGGATTTCGGTATCCTTCGTTTTTCACGTTTATATCCGGATTACAGCGATTATAGGGATGGTTCCTGATGTCAGACATTGATTTTCTCATTATGGCTGTACTCGGCGCAGGAACAATCATGGCGGCCCTGATTGCAATAGTGAATAAAAATTTTATCAGGGCAGTGATTGCATACGCAATCTCCAGTATCTGCCTTGCCGCCCTCTTTTTCTTGCTTGCCTCTCCCTTCGCCGGGGTGCTTGAGCTGACGGTCGGAGCAGGTCTTGTTGCTGCCCTCTTTCTGGTCACCCTAATCCTTGCAGGTGGAGAAGAGGAAGAGGTGTCAGCATGAATGCTAAGACTTCGTTCGCCATCATGCTGGGAGCCGTATTTCTTCTCCTTTTTATCACCGTATTGGTGCCGGCTGCACCTACATGGCCTGTAACGATCCCCTCGAATACCGCTGCAGGAATGGTGATGTGGAAAGATCGCACCTTTGAGGTTCTTCTCCAGGGCTTCATCATTCTGGGTGGGGTATTTTCAATTCTTTTACTTCTTGGCTCCATGAAATCCCGGAAGGGGGCTCCATGATCCAGCCGGAGATCCTAATCCTTGTTACTGTTGCAGGGGTACTCTTTACCATTGGACTTGCATGCCTGATTTCCCGAAGTAATTTAATCAAGATGGTGATGGGTATTGAGTTCTGCGGAAAAGGGGTCAGCCTGCTCTTCATTCTCGGGGGATACAGCAGTAGTGACGTTGCTGTATCGCAGTCTGTTGTATTCACTCTTATTGCTATAGAGGCAGTGGTTGCCGGTCTTGCCTTAGCGCTTGGTATCATGATGAAAAGGGTCTGGAATACCTTTGAGTCTGGAAAAATCAACCAGCTCGCCCAAGGTGGTGGGAAATAATGGAAGTCCAGCCATGGATACTTACCCTGATTGTGGTTTTACCCCTTATCGGGACCTGTGCAGTTCTGCTCCTGCGGAACAGGCCGGATGCCCGTGAAGCTGCTTCACTAGTAACTGCAATCCTTACATTCTCACTCTGTATCGTTGCATTACCATCTGCCTTTGCAACACAACCGGTTTCAACGCCCCCGCTTGAAGTACTCCCCATGCTGTCCCTTCAATTGACTGCGGATGCATTGGGACTCCTGTTCGCAACGCTTGCATCACTGCTCTGGATCATTACAACAGTCTATAATTTCGGCTATATGCGGGGTCGAAAAGAACATGCACAGACGCGCTACTATGCTTGTTTTGCAATTACTATCGCTTCCGTGATGGGGGTTGCCCTCTCATCCAACCTCTTCTCCCTGTTTGTATTTTACGAGATCCTTGCAATTGCGGCATACCCTCTGGTGGTTCACACACAAACGGCAGAAGCGCTTGCAGCAGGCAGAAAATACCTGATTTACACTCAGGGAGGCGGCATTGCAATCCTTGCCGGTATGATGACCCTGCTGGGAATGGGAAGTACACTTGACTTTATCGCAGGAGGCAATCCCAGTATTGCCACCCTCGCACCTGAATTTGCCCGTATTGCTTTCCTTCTCCTTATGATAGGGTTCGGGGTGAAAGCAGCGTTGGTACCACTGCATGGGTGGTTACCGACCGCGATGATCGCTCCGACTCCGGTGAGTGGACTGCTTCATGCAGTGGCTGTTGTGAATACCGGAGTTTTCGGTTTTCTGCGCCTCATGTGGTACCTGTATGGACCCGACCTGATGGTGGAGCTGGGGCTCCGGAATCTCGTGATTGCAGCTGCTGTTGTCACCATTATTATTGGATCTCTTCTTGCCCTCCTGCAGGATGATTTCAAACTCCGGCTTGCGTATTCAACCATCAGCCAGCTCAGTTATATGATCCTTGGTGCCGCTATACTGCTTCCGGCTGGGATTAATGGTGTTTCTGATTTTGGCAGGGCTGCTGCGGTAATCGGAGCAACGTATGCCTTTACTGCTCATGCTTTCGGCAAGTTGACCATGTTTTTTGTTGCCGGGGCTGTTGCGGTGGAAACGGGTAAAACCAAGGTATCAGAACTTGACGGTCTTGGACGGAAAATGCCCTGGGAATTTGCAGCATTTACCCTGGCAACGCTTTCAATGGTGGGGCTCCCTCCGATGGCTGGCTTTATTGCCAAATGGTACCTCTCATCTGGAATAGGTACAGGTTACATCGGCGATTGGTGGATGTTATTCATCCTTGTGTCGGCAAGTGTCCTGAACCTCGCGTATTTTCTTCCTGTCATCATTCGGGCATTCTTCCGGTCTGGCGACAGCGAAGTTACCAATGTCCGCTGGACACTTCGTGGCCCGGTGATTGTGACTGCGGCAGGTGCCCTGATCCTTGGTCTCTGGACAGCTTTTCCTGTGAGTCCCTTTGCTCTCTGTGCACAGATTGCCGCGAACGTGACCCATACTGCTACCCTCATTTCAGGTACTTTTACCATTGGCACTGCTGTTCCACCTTTTGTTATATTCCTTGTCGGTGCACCGCTCGTTTATTTGCTAAGAGGGCGTGTCCGGCAGATAGGGCTCATCGTACTTGGGGGAATTGTTCTCATTGATGTCCTGCTCCTGCCCGGGGGTTACTTTGCCGGTACGACTGCAACAGCAGTAATGCAGTGGAATGTGCCTTTTATGGGATACACCCTCACCCTGCTGAGGGTTGACAGCCTTTCGTACCTCATGGGGGTAATATTTGCCATCATCTCATTTCTTGCGATCTTCTACGCAGCATCTGTCGCGACTCCCCGTCTCCAGCTCATTGCCCTCCTGTATGCGGGCGCTTCGCTGGGGGTGGTTTTTGCCGGGGACTGGATCACTGTCCTTATTTTCTGGGAGATCATGGCAATCACCTCAACTTTCCTGATCTGGCAGGAATCAGGAGAAGCAATTGGTGCCGGATACCGCTATCTCCTCTATCATGGCCTTGGGGGAACCCTGCTCGGGGCGGGAATCGCCCTACTCTATCTTGGAGGTGGCTCTCCGATTGTCGGACCGCTTGCTGGTATTACCGAAACTACCTATCAGCTCTGGGCTTCTGGGCTGATTGTCATGGGGATTGGTGTGAATCTTGCAATCATCCCGCTACATACCTGGCTTCCTGATGCGTATCCCCGGGCAAACTTTGTTGCAAGCGTTTTTTTGAGCGTTTATACAACAAAAGCAGCTGTCTATCTCCTTGCCCGGGCACAGCCGGGGTCTGAGTATATCGCTTTTATGGGAGCCCTCATGGCTGTGTATGGGGTGTTCTTTGCAGTATTCCAGAATGATATGCGGCGTCTCCTCTCCTACCACATCATCTCACAAGTCGGTTACATGGTCGCCGGTGTGGGAATATTGGGATGGCTGGGCACGGCAAACGAAATCGGGCAGCTCGGGCTTGACGGAGGGATGGCCCATGTCTTCAACCACATCCTTTATAAAGCGCTCCTTTTCATGGCAATAGGTGTAATCATCTGGAGGACCGGAGAAAACCTGCTCAGCCGGGTGGGGGGTCTCCAGAAAAAGATGCCCGTTACGGCGTTTGCGTTCTGGGTTGCTGCGTTCTCCATCGCAGGCGTTCCCTTATTCAACGGTTTTGTGTCCAAGGGTATGATACTGGCGGCTTCCGAACAGACAAGTATCTGGCTCTGGGTGCTTTTGGAGATCGCATCATTTGGTACTTTTGTATCCTTCCTCAAACTTGGATATTTTGCTTTCTTACGTCCCGGAGACACACAGGCCACCGATCCACCACTCCTTATGCAGGCTGGAATGCTCGGAGCAGCCGCACTGTGTATCCTGATTGGCATATATCCCCAATTGCTCTATGCAATCCTGCCATACCCGACAACCTATGCTGCCTATGATACAGCGCACGTTATCAGTGCTGTTGTTGTGTTGGGAGCGGCGTTACTCTTCTTCTTCTCAATTGGAAAAAGGATGCTCGAGCCGCACGATACACACCTGAAAGACATTGATATAGTCTATATGGCGGCATGTCGTGGTATTACCACGTTTGCCATGGGGCTTCGCTCACTATTCACAAGAATCTACGATTCAGCGACATTTTGCGCACGCCTGCTCTTCGTTGCCGGTAGGTATGCCATGGGTATGGAAAATCGTGATCCAAACTGGAATATTGCCATGTTCGGGAGCATACTCATTGCCATCATAACTATCTTCATACTGGGGGTGGGTTTGTGATTCGCGGAGATATCGCAGGTTACGTGCCATTATTTATCGCAATCGGTGGTATTGCGATATATTTCATTACGAAGTTCCTTCCTCCTGCTTATCGCAAATGGAGTGGATCGCTCACTGCATTTGTTCTCCTTGCCGCATTCTCAATATTCCTCATCATTTCGTTCCAGCATGCATCACTCCTTGATATATCTTATATTGGCCTGACGGGTGGTCTTGTTATTACCGGGATTGGAGCTTTTGCAGCATTCGCCTCACAGGGAAATCTCGATCCGGAAGGGCCGGTCCACCTGTATTACCCGCTTTTCCTGTTTGCCCTTGCCGGTGCTACGGCAATTGGCTTCTCAACAGATCTTTTTGCAATTTTTGTAATGGTCGAACTCTCTGCCATTCCGGTATATTCGCTTGTCGCCTACCGTCACCGTGAAGATCCCGCAGCGCTTTCTGCAGCTATGAAGTATCTTTTCCAGGGCGTGATGGGGACAATCACGGCTCTTCTTGGAGTAGCTTTCCTGTTTATGGCGGGGCATACCCTGAGCCTGTCCGAACTTCCCGGAGCGCTTGCAGGTGCAAATCAGTCACTTGTCATCGTTGCAGCTGTTCTTCTCCTGCTTGGATATGGGGTGAAGCTTGCGATCGTCCCGCTGCACACGTGGCTTCCGGATGCTTATGCCCGGGCTCCCGTGGGAGTCACCGCTATCATGGTAGGTGCAACAAAGACCGGAGTTCTGATCGCATTATTCCTGTCCCTCTCTTCTCTGCCCGCGAACGCAGCAGTCCCAAAAACTATCGGGATTCTAATAACTTTTTTTGCAGTTCTGACAATGACTGCAGGAAATCTCCTGGCCCTAAACCATCGGGATCTCCGGTATATCCTTGCATACTCAAGCATAGCTCAGATGGGGTACATCCTTCTTGGTTTTGGAATAGGCATGCTGTATAATCTGCCCTTGGGATTCGTTGCGGGCTTGTATTATGCTATAGCCTATGCAATAATGAAATCCGGTGCCTTTATGGTAACAGACAGTTTTGGCAAGAGTGCCGGGTCTTTTGAGTACGCCAAAATGGTTGGATTGGGTGCCCGTCACCCCCTCTTGGGAATTTCTCTTATGATATTCATATTTGGATTGATAGGCGTACCCTTTACCTGTGGATTCCTAGGCAAACTACTTCTCGAACAGGCCGGTATGGTAACGTCCATGATGAGCGGAGTTATTCTTGCACTGATCCTGGCGCTAAACAGCTTCATCTCTCTTGGGTATTATATACCAGTTTTGTCAACCATTCTCTTCCGTCCAGATAAAACTGCTGGGTTGGATCGGCCAGCCGAGATTTCAGTAAAACCCCATTGGAGCCTCGTGTCTGCAGTGGTGGTCCTTGCAGCAGTCACCGTTTACTTTGGCCTGTTCCCCGAGTCGTATAACTGGATTGCACACGCATCCAGCCAACTTTTTACCTGGGGGGTACAATAGATGACCCCTGTTGACATCCTCACTTCCCCGTTTATCATATTGGGCTACGCTCTCGCGTTTGGTTACTTGATCTATATATGGTCCAAGACTGTTGCACCGCCATTTAAACCATCGGTGAACAAGATGATGCCCTATGTTGGTGGTGAGGCTGTGGAGTCTCAGGTGTACCAGCCCGGATACCAGTTCTTCTACGTAGCATTGTTTTTTACGGTTGTGCATGTAGCGGCACTTGTTATTGCACTGGCACCTGCCGATGCACCACTCTGGGCTACCCTTGGTTACCTTGGTATTGTTGCAATTGCAGTTACGGTCTTAAGGTGGGAACAATGAGTGATAGCGTCAGTATCGAACCATATCCGACAATGATATCCCCCGGGATTCAAAAAAATCCCCTCTCTCGGGATTTCCTTTCCTCTGCCCTGATCAATGATTTAATATATCACAATGGAGGTGATTCTACACAATGGCAGTCCCGATGACCATCAGTCAGCAGTTGGTGAACTGGGCCCGGGTAAAATCACCATGGATCACTCTTTTTAACAGCGGAGCATGCAATGCCTGTGATATCGAAGTAATTGCCTGTCTTATGCCAAGGTTTGATGTTGAACGATTTGGTATTCTTGTGAAAGGGTCCCCCAGGCATGCTGATATCCTCATCGTAACCGGGCATGTCACTTTAAAGCAGGCATCAAGACTCCGCCGTGTCTGGGAACAAATACCCGAACCAAAATATGTGATAGCTTTGGGTGCCTGTGGTTCGTCAGCAGGTGCTTTCCATGGTCTGTACCACATAGTCGATCGCGTGGAGAATGTTCTTCCCGTTGATGTTTATGTAGCCGGTTGCCCCCCCCGGCCGGATGAAATTATTAATGCCGTCGTAACATGTCTCAATCTTTTACAGGAAGACCTTGTCCATGGAGGGAAAGACTGGCGACAGAAAAAGGCATTTGAAATCCATGAATCTGAGAAAATTCCCGGAGGAGTGACTCCATGAACATTACATTAACCCTGGATTTTGTAAGGGAAACGATCAAAGAGTGGGGAACTGCAGAACAGGTTCGTTCAAACCGGATAAAGATAACAACGAATCCTGAGAACATCCGAATTGTGATTACAGCAGCTCGGGATATGCTGTTGTGTGATCGACTGGTTACCATGAGTTCTGTAGATAACGGAAGGACATTTGAACTGATATACCATCTCATTGGTCCTCATCGCATGGTTGTGTCTGTCGCAACTGAACTCCCGCGTGACAAACCAGAGATACAATCAATGGCAGATTACCTGCTTCCGGCAGGGATTTATGAGCGACAGATTCATGACCTGCTTGGCATTTATTTCATCGGACACCCCGACTTAAAGAAAATAATTTTAAACGAAGACTGGCCAGCAGATGAGCACCCCCTCAGGAAAGACTGGAAGCAAAATCCTGATACCTACTATGGGGGAATCAAGGGCGAGAGGGTTTAATATGGCCGAAGTTACTATTCCCATCGGGCCTCACCATCCAGCCCTTAAAGAACCTGTGAATTTCAAGATTATTGCCGATGGCGAGAAAATTATCCGTCTCGACCTTGATCTCTCATATAATCACCGGGGTATTGAAAAAGCAGCTGAGCAACGTGATTTTATTCGGGTATTGCCTCTCCTTGAGCGTGTGTGCGGGATCTGTTCCCATTCTCATGCAACAGCTTTTGTAAAAGGGATAGAAGAAATCATGCAGGTTGAAATTCCGCCCAGAGCTCAGTATATCCGCACCATTATTGCAGAACTGGAACGGATGCACAGCCACCTCTTGTGGCTGGGTGTCGCAGCACATGAAATCGGGTTCAATACTTTGTTCATGTGGACCTGGCGTGATCGTGAAGCAGTCCAGGATACTCTGGAAGAGATGAGCGGGAACCGTGTCCATTATGGCATGAACGAAGTCGGGGGTGTACGCCGGGACCTGACTAAAACCGAAGTGAATGCAGCACTATCGCGTCTGCCGCATCTCGAAGAGCGGATACAACATTACTTAAATATGGTGAATAACCAAGAGACCCTGCTCCTCCGTTTCAGGGGGGTGGGAAAGCTATCGAAAGATGAAGTGCTAAAATATGGTGCTGTCGGGCCGACCGCACGTGCCAGTGGTGTGGATTATGATGTCAGGAAGGACGATCCATATCTCGTTTACGATCAGGTTCCATGGAATGTAGTTACGGATACTAACGGGGATGTGTATGGCCGGACATGTGTCCGTATCGGCGAACTTAAGGAAAGTGTGAAGATAGTCCGGTACTGTCTTGAAAACTTACCTGAAGGTCCAATAAGAATCAATACCCCGAAGCATGCACCGACCGGAGAAATATTGTCAAGGTACGAGGCACCCCGGGGAGAGCTTGTGCATTTCATCCGGACAAATGGCACTGATAAAGCTGAACGTATTGATATACGTACCCCGACACTGGCAAACTGGACCTCAGTTGCACTCTCTCTTGTCAACCGGAACATTGCCGATATACCGGTTATTGTTGCAGCAATAGATCCCTGTCTGTCATGTACATCAAGGATAACTGTTGTTAACTACCGTGACAGAACGACCGGAATCGTTATGCTGGATGATCTTCGGAAACGAAATAGTGCCAATTGTAAGAGACAGGTACAATCATGACAGATGCACTTCTTTTATTCTTTTATATTTTCCTCTTTCCCGGACTATTATTTCTCTTTGTGTACGCACTTTTTTTCGAATTCCTTGATCGAAAAATCGCTGCTCGTATGCAGCACCGGGTAGGACCACCCTTTTTCCAGCCATTTGCAGATTTCATCAAGATTCTCGGAAAGGAAGTCATAAATCCGAATGGTATTGATCAGAAGATTTTCGATGCAGCACCCCTCGTTGCTTTAGCGGCGGTAATTACTGCTTACTTTTACATCCCCATCGTCGGATATAGTCCATTTAGTTTTCAGGGAGATCTGGTTCTTGTGCTCTTTCTGCTAGGCGTTCCGACTAGCGTACTATTACTCCTTGGCTGGTTGAGCCGGAACATTTTCTCAGCAATGGGAGGTATCAGGGCCATTACTCAGATGTTCATTTACGAAGTTCCATTTTTTCTCGTGCTGCTGGCACCTGCCATGATGGCAGGGACGTGGTCAGTTTCAGGAATAGTACAGTGGCAGCAGAAAAACCTCTGGTTAGTAATCCTCCAGCCGATAGGTTTTGTTGTTGCCCTGGTTTGCCTCCAGGCAAAACTGGAAAGGACACCCTTTGATATTCCTGAAGCGGAGACAGAAATTGTTGCCGGACCATGGACTGAGCTGACCGGGCGAAGACTGGCGATCATGCATCTGGCAAAAGATATCGCCCTTGTCACCGGTAGTGCTCTTATTGCGGCACTTTTCCTTGGCGGCCCGATGTCCCATATCACTCTCACTCCCCAATGGCTCAACTGGTTTTTTGGCTTTTTCCTCTTCTTAACAAAGACACTTGTAGTTCTCCTGATCCTGTCCTCAATAAAAGTGGCTACCGGTCGTATTCGTATTGACCAGCTGAATATGATTGGATGGAAATATATTGCAAGTGCAGCGATGGTTCAGGTTGCCCTTGTGCTCATGATGAATTTCTGGTGGATAAGCGTATGAGTGTCCTTAAGGAAATGATACAAAATCTCTTCTCAAAACCCTTTACAATACTGTATCCGAAAGAAAAAGTTCCGATTCCCAATGCATTTCGCGGCAGGGTTGCCATTCATGATGAGAAATGCATCGGGTGTTCCAAATGCTCTCTGGTTTGTTCAGTACAGTGTATAACCATGAACGACAGCCCAAAAGAAATTGAGTTCAAGGGAAAAACGCTCAATCGCAAGAAAAAGCCGCAATTAAATATATTCCGCTGCATCCGCTGCGGTCTGTGCGAAAGACACTGCCCAACCGGGGCGATATATCTTCAAAACGAGCTCTCGCCTTCAGGAACAGATCGGGAAATGATGGTGACATGAAATTAAAATCTCCTGATGATCTTTTAATTATTCTACAACACAGGGTACAGAATGCTCGCCGTATTGCTATTATTGGTATCGGAGATGAGCTTTTACCCTTTGACTGTCTCGGGATGTTCGCAGCACGGGAAATAGAAAAATTGCATCTTCCAGATGTCAATGTTTTTTTTGCGGGAACAACGCCGGAAAGTATCACCTCATCTCTCCGCAGATTCCAGCCGGATCATGTTATTTTTATAGATGCAGCAGATATGGGAGTCAGACCAGGAACAATATCTGTGTTAAAGCCGGGGAGAATACAGGCAAACCTGGTTTCAACACACGTTCTCCCTCTTTCCGTATTAATGAAGTTTATTGCACAGGATTCAAAAACAAGAGTTACCCTGTTAGGCATCCAGCCGGACATATCCGAATCGAAAAAAAGACTATCTGAATTTGACCAGGAATTTTTCAACCAGAACCTATTGGCTCTCTCCGCTTTCCTTCGTGACAGGCAATTCACATAATGTTCTGGATTTGGATTCGTCTGCAATCGAATAGGTAAAGATCCTGCAAATGAGCAAATCAATGAATAGAAACTGAAAAAATATCTCATTTATAAAAATGCAAAGGTTTCTGGTAACAGTGTCTGCAAGTCAACTACTACAGCCTGAGCCGGTGTAGGGTTCACATTCATTTGTTTCTGGAATGCGGTCTGTGACTGCCATGTCCCGGCGTTAATCCCAAGCACGCCCCTATACTGCGTCAGTCCTCGGATGTGGACATGTCCGGTGTGCAGGATCTCCGGCAGCGGGTCGATAATTAACCTGTCCGTTTTTCCTGCAGCAATGGGAGTCCTGCGTCCGTATGCCGGGGCAAGATGTCGGCGCTGGAGCATCTCTTCCATCATCAGCCCGCTGCGCTCGTATGATGCACCGGGTATCAGACCAATCATGTCATCGATTGATCGTCCGTGATACATAAGAACACGCACTCCCTGGAGGTTGACGAGTGCTGGGTTCTCCACAAGCATGCAGTTATCCGGGAATTTTTTTGTAAATTGTTGCGGGATCACCGGTTGGGGTTCTGCACCCCTGACTACATCATGGTTACCTGGGGATATGATGATCTTCATACGGGAGGGAAGGTCCCGCATCATTGTTCCGAATGCATCATACTGTTCGTAGATATTTTTGATCACCAGTTCGCTTTCCTGGCCAGGATAGATACCGATGCCGTCAACCAGGTCTCCGGCAATCAGGAGATATGAGAAATCAGAATCCGAAAGCCAGTCTGCGAACCGGTTCCAGCACTCTTCAAGGAACGTGTCACTGCCGACATGGACATCGGAAATAAAGACCGCTTTGCCGGGTAGTTCGCTTGTGAAGGGGGTGTTATCGATACGTATGTCAGGGCGGTACAGCTGCTCGGCAAAAAAGAGTTTTCCGTCATTGGAAAGTTTGCCCTTCACTCCAATAACTTCGTCAGGGATAATGCGTTCTGCATCAGAAAAGACCGGCCGATCTTTTCTGAAGAGCACGGAAATATTTGCAGAAGAATCCTCTATCTCGGCAATCCGGTGACCGTTTGTTGTGGTCTTCACTTCGACGACCATACCAATGATTGTACATTCTTCCTGACGGTAACGGGTGTTCCGGGTCAGTGCCTCGATTGGCATCGCCCCGCACCGGCTCCGGATCATACCTCCCAGACGGTTGTACCGGTCACGGAAATAATGGAGGTAATCACTTGTTCCGTTCACACAACCGGATGTTCCCGGGCTGCCACTGATAACTTCAACAGATGGGTCTGACAGGAACCGCGTCCCGTCCCGTGTGGCATTCATGCCGGGAATATGTTTAGCCGAAACTACGATAGTCTCCCCGGGAACCTGCGCAATAATGCGCTCGATGAGATCCAGCTCATCCTGTTCCTGGATGTAGCGCACGACATCCGGATGCACCTGCAGCTTGGTCTCAAGAAACCGGAGTGTTATCTGCTGTGCATCGAGCATGAATAGTATATTGGTTCCGAACAAAATATAGGGTTTTATCCTGACATCGCAACATTCCGGATGTCAGGTTGGCTGATGGTGAATGATTGATATTCTTTTCAGATGAAGTTAGCATGGCGAAATATCCGCGGACCCCCCCATGTTTGAAATATTCCAGATGTTTATCCTCGGATTTGTGATCGGTCTGACTGGTGCGCTCGCACCAGGTCCAACGCTGGTTGCAACCATCAACGCATCGATTGCCGGTGACTGGACGACCGGGTTGAAAGTCTCTCTTGGCCATGTAATCGTAGAACTTTTTATTGTTATCCTGATACTTTTGGGGTTAGCGACAATTGCACTTCCCTACACCGTAGCGATTGCCGGAATAGGCGGTATTGCGCTGATTGCTTTCGGGGCGCTGACCATCGCAGGAAGCAGGAAGGCAACCATGAGAACCTCCTCCCCCCAAACGCTTACTAACCCCTATATAGCGGGATTTGTTACCAGTGCGGCAAACCCGTACTTCTGGATCTGGTGGCTCTCAATAGGGAGCGCAATGGTTATTGCAGGCCTCCAGGGTGGACTGGTGCTTGTAGGAGCCCTTATGATCGGGCACTGGTCTGCAGATATCGTATGGTTAACGCTGGTTTCAACAGGTGTTTCCAAAGGCAGGACGATTGTTTCTGATACATCATACCAGAAGATCATTGTACTTTGCGGAATCTTCCTTATCCTTTTTGGGGCATACTACCTCTCGCGTCTGCTGATCTTACCATGAGATCCGACGGCATTTTATAATCCGACATGGTTAATTATGAAGGGTTAAACATATTATAAAAAATCAGATAATGAGCACAAAAAATGGCAGATAATAATAATATACGGAATATCCGTGCGTGGGTCTCAAAATTCCGGGAAAGTGATCACTGGGGGGTATCCCTGGCGCGCGACCTGCTCTGGATAGTGGCTGTAGTTGGCGGGATTGCACTTGCCCTGTTCTTAATCAGCGGGACCTGGCCTGCGGTTGTTACCATTGAATCTGAGAGCATGGTACCTCATATGCATGTAGGGGATCTTGTGGTTGTCGTACAGAAAGACCGGTTTGGTACATTACAGACCTGGGTGCAGGGAAATACGACAGGATACAAAAAATTCGATGATTATGGGGATGTGATTATTTACCAGCCTAATGGGGCAAAGAATCCTGTTGTTCCAATCCCTTTCCTTTCATCAGGAGTTCATCCTATTATCCACCGGGCCATTGACAAAGTAGACACTGCAGATCTGCCGAAATACCTGAAACTGGATCTCGTAAACATTTCAAAATATTACGAACCTCATGGGGGATACATCACAAAAGGGGATAATAACAAAAATATTGATCAGGTCGCAGTTTACCAGGGATTGGGTGTTATCGAGCCGGTAAAAGATGAATGGATCATTGGAAAGGCATTGTTCACCATTCCGCTGGTCGGGTATCTCCCCCTCCATATTGTTGAAGTGACTGTCATCATCATCGTCCTCATGATACTCCATGAACTATATCTGAAATCCCGGGAGGACAAAATGAAAAAACCGCAGAAGAAGAACAGAAAAAAACAGCGCTAGATAGTTCCGGTATTGATGTCAGATATTTCAACGCTCCTATCAGATGTACTCAGCGGACATCGTCTTACTGAAGCAGAAGCAACCCGGCTTCTGGACACACGGGACCGGAATGTTTTCCGCATTGCGTCAGCTGCAGATGAGATGCGTGAGCGCCATGCAGGTGACATTGTTACCTATGTGAAAAACCAGAACCTGCATGTGACCAATATCTGTAAGAACCTCTGCGGTTTCTGCGGCTTTGGGAGAAGCGCTGAGGATGATGATGCCTATTGCAATGATAAGGTGGCAATTCAGGCAAAGGTACGTCTCGCCCTCAAGCGGGGTGTTACTGAGATCTGCCCACTGAGCGGGGTGCATCCAGAATTTACGATCGACACTTACTGCGATCTAATCTCATGGGTCCACGAAATAGGACCGCATATCCATCTCCATGCGTTCAGCCCGGATGAAGTCGCCTATGCAGCATCCAGAAGCAATCTTTCCAGCCTTGAAGTTCTTGAACGATTAAAGGCTGCCGGTCTTGGGTCGTTACAGGGTACTGCGGCAGAGATTCTTGTGGACTCTGTGAGAAAAGTGATTTGTCCCCGGAAATTGGGTACAGCTGAATGGGTCCGAATTATCAAAGAAGCACACGCGCTGGGGATATTTTCGACAGCAACTATTATGTACGGTTCCTGTGAGACTGCAAAGGACCAGGCTGAGCATCTTGGCATACTGCGC
>DATMWO010000049.1:0-3100 GCA_035562475.1 Methanoregula sp. | reverse complement strand
AGCTGGAGCCGCCGCTCATTTTTGAGTAACTCCAGTTCAATCCGTTTACGCTCGGTTATATCCCGTATCGCAACCTGGATAGCAGGTTTACCCTTGATAGTTGTTTTTACTCCCCGGCCTTCAACAATAACTGAACTGCCGTCAACGCGGAGTAACTGCAATTCAATCGGCGGAGTTATATTCCCGCCAAGGTCGTTTTCGATATTTTTCCGGACTGCATCGCGGTAGTCCGGATGAATTATTTCAAGGACATTTTTACCCTGTATTTCTTTGCCATCCTGTACACCCAGCATGGAAAGCGCGGCAGGATTCAGGTACGTGATTTTTCCTTCCTGGTGGATGATGACCGCATCAGGGGATATTTCCACCAGCTGGCGGTACCGTTCTTCGCTTTCCCGTAATGCTTCTTCTGACTTCTTTCGATCGGTAATGTCACGGGCAATAATCGCGATTTTCTTCACATCACCTGTCTCGTTCAGTATTGGATATGCAACCGTGTCATACCACGAACTGCCACGTTGATCGATAAAGCGCACCATCTCTTTCTTTTCCAGTATTGGAGCCATCAGCGATCGTCTCTTGTGCGCAACCTCTTTTGGCAGGAGATCATATGCCGGGATACCAACCAGTTCATCACTCCGCTTTCCAAAGCGCGAAGCAGCGTTTTCATTGACTGCCAGAATTATTCCCTGATCATCTATTAATATGACAGAATCAGTCGGAGCATTTATGAGTGCACGAGCTGTCGCTTCACTCTCCAGCAACGCCCGCTCTCCCTGTTTTTGTCGGGTGATATCATCGAGGAGGACAGACACTCCCTTTTGTCCATTCTCAAAAACGGTGGGTGCAACCCTGCAGAACATGATGCAATCTCTGGAATTGAGGTTTATCTCACCAGACCATTCATGCCCGGCAATACCCTCCCGTATCCGTTCGATAAATCCTGTGAATAATTCATCAAAGACCAGGGCGACAGGCGTATATTCAATATTTTTTCCTACCAGATTTCTGCTGTCAGTTCCGGTAAGCCTGCAAAACGGTTCATTGGCAAAGACAATCCGCAGGTGGCTGTCCAGCTGCACAACCAATTCTGAGGATATCGATAAAACTGCAGAAAGCGGGACTCTTTGTGATATTTTATAAATTTTCGCCATTCCCAGGCGGCGCATCTCTACCTGTCCTGATACCAGCAGAGTTTCAAGATATCGCCCGGCGGTATTCCTGTTAATGTCAATGACCTTGACAATATCGGTTATTTTCAAGCCATGAGGATTTTTTTGCAAGAGATCTTTTATCTGATCAAAGATCTCTTTTTTCAGAACCATTCTTGAGAATTCTATTGGGCTGTCCGGATATATTAATTCAGATATTTCACTCAGGCATTCTGATGGTGATTGCCTGGTACAGGAGTCTTATCACGAGATCGACGCAGACGCCCGGTCATATTCCCTCGTCCACGGTGAAACTCCGGCTCGCTTCACATCACCTCACTTTTTTTCGTTGTTCAGGCCGGGAACCATGAAGCACCTCAGCGGGTCTTATACGCCGGGACTGCCCGTTTCCTTCCGACACGTACTTTCCCTTGTAACCGCATAACAGAGAGGAAAATCTTACCCGGCCATCCTTCCTCATCCCGGGGACAGAGCCGGAGGCAAAAATGCGTATCGCATGGGTCCCGGACTCACCCTTTTTGCGGGCTCGTTCCCTTCACCCTCCCATCACTATCTGCACCGCGGTTGGATACTTCTTCATGATGGCATACGCAATAGGGCGGGACACCCAGAACCGGCCCCCCTCAAAGGTGCGCAGGGTGCTCACCTCGCCCAGCACCTGGAAGGCTGCAAGAGCCGTCTCATCAGGACACATGCAGCTGTCCGGTACATCCGGTGAAGCGTAGAACAGGATCGGGAGCCTGAGCCGCCTCTGCAGGTCTTCCGGCAGGGCTTTTCCCAGGGTTGCGATCACGGACGGATCAAAATGGAAGGTGTCCCCCTTTTTGGTGAGAGAAAGAGGATCCTTTTCCGCCAGCAGGGCAGCAAGAGACTTTCGTTGCGCAACTACTCCCTCGTTCATCTTCGCGATCTCGATACCCATCCAGCGGGAGAGCACGGATTCGTCACTGATGCGGGGAGGATGGGTCATTGCAAGCAGAAGATCTTCTCCGGAATGTAATAAACCCGGTGGCCTGGCCAGAACCTTTCCTGTACCTCCGGAAACCACCGGTCAAAAAGTTTATTGTGCCATCACCACAGGGATTTGTTGTATGGGTACAAACCCTCTCTGCCCGAATGACTGCCTCCCAGTTTCCCGAAATTCCCGGACACGGCAACAGCATATGTCCCGGACCTATATCCGGGTTTATGATGGACAACGCAGGCAACACTACATTCCCGTTGGTTGGTGGTGCCCATCCTGCCATGCATTCAGGGATGATGTGCGGTGAACCTCTGGTGCCCGTGAACTGTCCCCTCTGTTTCCCACCTTTCAGTGAGATCATCGCAAGAAATACGTTATGGTATACCCGCTGCGAACGGTATCCGGTGTCCAGAGGACATATGCTGGGGATCCCGTTTGGTCATGAGCAGGATTTTTTCAGCCTGACCAGCGAAGAAAAATATGCGATTATGGCATTGGCTGTTCACGGCAAACTGGCTATTGAGGAGACTTCAAAACCTGCCGGCTATACTATTGGGTTCAATAGAGGAGCTGCTGCAGGTCAGAGCGTGATGCACTGCCACTGCCATGTGATTCCCCGGTATCGTTGCGATACGGATAATCCCCGTGGAGGAGTACGAGGGCTTATCCCATGGAAAAGGGAGTAGTGAATTCATAATTCTCTAAAAAAATTACGTCAGCTTAGAGATACGTTCCCGTTTAAATTGAGGGGAGAACGATCGAAGACCGTGCACAACGGGATAAGTAAAAAACAGAGATTTAAGATAATTTTATTGTTGAAAAACGTATATTCCACATCATGGCATTAATGCCAATTCTAAAACAAACACAGGTAAATCTGCCAAAGAGCGAATACCTGGCAGGTAAAAACCTGAAAAAAGTTATCGCTGCCGGTGAAGGAAGAGCACAGAGAAATCTTCAGAAA
>DATMWO010000048.1:0-6823 GCA_035562475.1 Methanoregula sp. | reverse complement strand
AAAGGGGATGAAAATTCCGGAGTACAGATAGAAGTTATCGGGCCTTCTGATGACGTCGTTTTCGGACCACGTTTTATAAATACCGACTATCAGGGCAACTTTGCAATAGATGTACCCATAACTGAACCCGGAGATTATGAGGTGAGCTTCACTGATGCCAGGGGATATGTCGGAAAACGTATTATAACGGTCACAAGTCAGCAATACCAGACATTGGGAGCAAGTCCGACATCGACTACGGTGTCCATTGTTTCCGCTCACGCGAAATCCTCGAGAGATAATCCCGTGTATTTTGCCATAAAGACCGGCAATGGAAAAGTCAACATTCATACTTCTTCATCCATTGACTGGGTTATGGAGTATGTCGATGACAAGGGCACCATCAATATTGTCAATGACGAGGGCGAACAATATCCTGAAAAAGTTCAGGTTCAGGGAAGGGGAAAAACGGTGTATGTCAAGGTTTATCCCAAGAACTCAGTGAACAGCGAGGTGTTCTTGTATGCAGAAAATGCCGTATCCATTGTTGTAAGCCCGACCGTGCCGGTGCCGTTTGCTGCGAGTGTCTCACAAACACCAACAGATACCCCAACATCCCCACCACTGCTATTGCTGGGGGTAATATCGCTGGGGATAGCGTTCCTGATAGTCAAAAGATATAAGCGGAGAGAGTAACCTGAACAACTCCTTATCACATCGCTGATAAAGAAGCCTTTTTTATATCGGACACCCAACATATGGAGCATTGCCGGGGTAGTCTAGTCCGGGAAGGCGGTAGCCTTGAAAGCTACTGGTGCCCTGCACCTCAAGAGTTCAAATCTCTTCCCCGGCGTATAGAAACGTTTTAAAAAAAATTATCTGATCAGCAGACCCGTGGCACCGGGTCACCTATTGGCGGTTCAATGAATCGTTCACCACCAATGGTCGTTTCCATAATAACATGAGCACCTTTTGTCACAGTACCGACAACAGCTGCATCGATGCCGTATTTATGCGTTCGAAGGGCTGCAAGGATCGCATCCACACTGGAAGCCGGGACTCCCATTACAACCTTTCCTTCATTTGCCACCTCGAGCGGATCTATACCGAGCATCCCTGCAGCACTCCTGACGCTTTTCCGGATAGGTAGTTTCTCCTCCTTGATCCGGATACCTACCCGGCTCTTTCTTGCCATTTCGTTGATAGTGCTTGCAAACCCTCCCCGGGTCGGATCTTTCATTGCATGGATAGTACCGGCATCGAGCACCTTTTCCATCATTCCCCAGAGGGGTGCAACATCGGATTTGATCTGCTCACCGAGATCGAATCCCTCACGGTGTGCCATAATCGCTATACCGTGATCACCAAGAGTTCCAGAAACAATAATTGAATCGCCAGGCACAAGACCGTTGTCCCGCACGATGATCTTTGCAATACCAATACCGGCAGTATTGATCGTGATCCCGTCCAGTGCTCCCCTCTCCATCACTTTTGTGTCTCCTGTTACCAGGTTTGCACCCGCTTCACCAAGAGCATCGTCCATTGAAGCAACAATCCTGACGAGGTCGTCAATTTCAAATCCTTCCTCAATTATCATACCACACGAGAGTGCTATAGGCTGCGCTCCCATCATCGCAAGATCATTAATAGTCCCGCAGACCGCAATTCTCCCGATATCACCACCAGGGAAAAAAATGGGGCGGACCACATGGGAGTCTGTGGTAAACACGAGGTTCTCACCTTTGAAAGGGATAACTGCTCCATCGTCAAGAGATTCAAGTCCGATCCCCCCAGCGTTGTTGTGTTTGAATTTTGTAAGCGTCTGCAGGAGTTCTCCCATGACTTCTCCGCCGGCACCATGCATCAGGGTGACCTTCATTAATCGTCCACCTCTATTTCGATGCTGGTGACCAGAATCTCCCTGCCTTTGACCAGTTCAGGCAGCGCTCCACATCCCGGGCAGACGAAGATTTCATCCCCGGAATATCCGCAGGGACATCGGGTCTGGGGCGGCATCTCGCTGCAATCGAGAACCGCGTCAGAGAAAAGAGGATCGTCTTCCTTGATTGTATTAAAGAGAAAAACAACCTGATCAGGATTCACCATCGCCATCTTTCCTACTTCAACGCGAACTTTTTTTATCTGACTGGCTTTGTTTTCAATCGCAGTCTTACGGGTAGTCGCATAGAGGTCATAAGCGATGGCGTACTCGTGCATCACTCCTCCATTGCAGCGTAGACCTGTTTGAACAGCTCCCGGGTCTCAAGTCCCTCTTCCCGGGAGAGTTTCTGGATAGCAAAACCCACATGGACTAACACAAATTCGCCAATTTTCACATCAACCAGATCGAGCCTGACTTCCTGTTGGAGATCGCCATAGTCTACAACTCCCACATTCCCTTCTTTTATCTCCAGCACTTCTGCAGGAACTGCAACACACATCGATGATTCACACTCTTATCTATCCAGTAATATGGGAGTTTGGAACACATAAAAACAGTGATAGGACAACCATTCTCGCGATCAAAAATCTTAACCTTAGTGTAGCCCTCGAACTGTTTAAGTAAAACAAAAACATGATAAGCAGCTTAATCCCTTCAGCTGCACTTAAAATTTTATAACTCGTTGAACCGGACTTTCTTCTTCAATAGAATCAGGAGCAGCAGCAACACGCGGGACAGGTACTAAAAATCAAATTCTTCTTTTATTCTGCAATATTTGAGTCAACCTTAAGTAAACTACAGCATATACTTTTTTAACAATTCCAGGGCTTCCAGTTCCCGTTTCCCCCCACACTTACGCACAATCCCTACATGATAATCGATCAGATTTTTCAATTCAGGATCCTTATTTTCCTTGAATCGAGTGACATGTACGGTCGCATCGATAAGATTGTTGAAGCCCCGGTTCACCGGATATATAGCAACCTCCTCGATAATCTCTTTTTCCAGATTGAGCCGGACTATCATGGACTCGTTGTTTCTGCGCACAATGGTTGCGGTGAATGCTGCCCAGGCATCAGCGCATGCCAGCCGCGTAATTGTTTTTGTTGAGACTACTTCTTCAGTAAACGAAGTCTGCGGCAGATCTTCAAATGTAGTCCTGACATAAAGAACGGGATCCTGCACAAAATTGGCAACAACCCATCCGTCCCGTTCAATGTTTTCTGCGGTATTACTGCCCGAAAAAAGCACCATACTTGCAATTCCTTCCCGGTAATGGATACCCATCGGGGCCGCATTGAACCGTGTTGTTGCGATTACCTCGTTAATCCCTCCCTTTAAAAGTCCCATTGCCATCCCTCTCCAAGTGCAACAAATATTGAGGCTATGATAATATCCGCGGTTGAGCCCGGATTGATATCCCGTTCAATACAATCAGCATCGAAATCCTCTAAGGATCGTTTACCGTCAAGGACTTCCCGGGCAATAAGCAGGGTCTCCTGTGCAACCGCAGTCCCATGTTTTTTGATGATGAAAGTATCCGGTTCAGAGGCGAGGAGGGTGAGGAAGGTATTGACAATTGCCTGCCTGCCCGGGCCGAATTGTTTCAGAAGGTCAGCACCCCTCCTTGTCAGGCGAAATCCGGTCACCCATTCCCGTGCCACCATGTCATTTGCCGCTGAATGCCTCATCACGTCGAGAAGTGTCAGATCCCGATCCCGGATTACCGTAAGGGTATGGGGATCATGAACATCCAGCTCATCGGTAACGTTCATTTTCACTGATGTCAAAGCAAAAGCCTTATAGAAGGCAACTGCATCTGAAACATCAGTTTTTTCGGTTGCCCGGATCGCCCCGGGGATATCTCCGCCATAGACAAGCGGGATGAGAAGGATAAATGCTCCAAAATGTGTATTGCCCCCGTTATGACAATTGGTGTCCCGGACTGCATGCCGGATGATCTCCCCGATCCGCCCGGTCCCTGTTTCAGCCTCTTCAAGCGCAGCACGGGCAAATAGCGTTGAAGCCAGGAAATGTTCAAGGCGCGTTTCGGCATAATCATGGCAACGGTCGACGTTCCCTGGTTTCGGGTAGGCGCAGACTTCAAGCATCAGGGCCAGCTGTGCACGTTCAGCTGGTCTCATCAGAAGACACGTCATGGAACACTCGGCTCATTATCGTATCTGAGAGCTCGCGTTTCAGGCGCATATACTCTTTCTTTGACAGTCCCACCTGTTTAAGTGTCATATCACGGAACATGCAGGGAGAGGATGTTTTACAGCACCAGGCGAGGCTGCCAAAACAGGTCTGATTCCCCTCCTGGAGCGGGGTGCCTTTTACCGTGTCAAGTTTCATCTGAATATAGGCTTCTTTTGGCATATTGATCCGGGAAAGGGTTGGGAGAAGCGGGCACTCTTTGACCGGCATACAGCAAAAAGTGAGTGCACGTATGTCTCCGCCCCTGCACAGTTGTTTTGGAGAGTTGTACCATCCTTCTTCCATAGCATAACGGGTAATCGCTGCGTCCAGTCCGGACAGGGTGCGTGTGTCAGATTTGCGTGCAAGAGAAACAATGTCCGCTCCGTGAGACAGCATCTCCCGCATCCGGTCAAACGTGTTTATGGAATTATTGGCGATAAGCATAAGCGGGCAGCTGTTCCGGATCTGGCGGAGTTTTGCTGATCCGTAGTCCATCAGATCTATGTGCAGAATATCTGCTCCTGATTGCCACAATTTCCGGGCAAGGAGTCTGTCATCGGCAGCAACACCGGCACGGATTTTTACCGATACCGTGACATTTTCAGATTTGAGCGCCCGGACAACAGCCATTAATTCTCCGGGTTTTTTCAGATAATGCTCACCACATCCCGCAGCGATCATGGCAGGCTGCCGGCAATGGGCATCAATTTCGTAGACAACACTTTCACCAAGTGATCGCGCCATGGCTCCGAATGATTCGGGAGAACTGCCCCTGAGGTTGAGTCCCAAAACAACCGCGCTCTTTTCCATGAGCGCCATCTGTTTTTTCAGTTCTTCTGCCGGATCGTCATATAAAAATTCTTTGCGGTTCCCCTCAGCTGTGACAGATTTTGCCGCATCCATGGTGATCCGATCAATAGAGTATCCTCCGATAAATGCAGCACCGATGTGATCAGCGCGTTCAAGGACGTAGGATGAATCAACCATTCCTGCCATGGATGCAATCGCAACGGGTGTCCTGACAATCCGGTTGTTAATGAGCAGCCCAAAGCGCTCGAAGGCATCCATCATAGATTCATATCTGTTGAGACTGATTAACCAAATTACTTTGCATTAACCGCAATCAGTTAACCTTTTTTCTGAGTGAATGTTTTTATGAGTAAATTCTCAAAAACTGGTGCAAACATTGTGAGATTCCGGGCTTAAAAATCGCTTATTGTTGAGGGGAGATACAATTCCAAAAAACATTTGGTAAGAATTTTTAAGATCCCCGGTAATACTATGTGTTATATGGGTAAGAAGGGAATGTTACTTGTCGGGCACGGAAGCACGATGCCCTACAACAAAGAGCTTGTTGAGAAAACCGCATCCTTGATTAAAGGACAAAATACGGATTTTATCGTAAAATGCGGATTTATGAATATGAATACACCAACAATCAAGGATTCACTCAATGAATTCCGGCGTGAACCGATCGATGCGCTCGTGGTTGTGCCCCTTTTTCTTGCAAAAGGCGTTCACATAGAAAAAGATATTCCGGGTGAGATAGGACTTGCTGAGGGCACCAAGAAGGGATTATTTACCCTGAATGGCAGGTCAGTTCCCCTGCTGTACGCGGATCCTATCGGCAGTGATCCCCTCCTTGCCGACCTGATGATTAAGAACGCGACAAAAGCGCTCACACTTCTGTAACCTCTTTTTTATGCACATCCTGGTACTGGACACTATCCATGGCGGAAAAGCGATCGGTCTGGCATATGCAACCCTTGGGGATCGTGTTGATTGCGTGGATGTGTACCGGGAAGAGAGCAAAACCGACATAACAACAGCACTGAAAAGAAATTATGATCTGATTGTTGCACCGGTTCATCTCGATCCTGGTCATCCCCTCCTTAACTTCGCCGCGACTCCAGTCATTTCCCACCATGAAGCCGTGCGCGAGCTGCTGGGGGAGAATATTCCGGAACCAATGATCGAGATCACCGGAACACAAGGGAAGACGACAACGGCTCACGCTCTCGCTTTCCTGATGCCAGGGACCGGTATTCTGCACACCTCAACCGGGACGTACCAATACCCGGAAAAGAAGTTCCTGTCACAGTCGAGCATTACACCGGCATCGGTACTCGCTGTCGCGAGGATGGCATGCAGTATCCGTGGCTGGCTGATTGTTGAGGAATCCCTTGGAATAACCTGCGCAGGATCGCTCGGGATTATTACTTCAGATGAAGATTATTTTTTTGCTGCCGGAAAAAAGTCTGCCCTCAGTACAAAAGTCGCTTCGGCACAACACTGCAAGAACCTTCTCCTTGGGAAGAATATACCTGCAGAAGACCATCAACATGTGGTCCACATCGATAAGGTTGCAACCTGTAAGGGCACTGAATGTTCGCTCACGCTGGCCGGCATAACCTGCAGGTTTTCCAATCCTCTCCTTGAACTTCCTGGATATCAGTCGCCCCTGATGCTTGCCGCTGCTGCAGCGATGCTGTTGGGAATAGACCCGGATCCGTTATCCTCGTTCAGCGCGCTCCCGGGCAGGATGTCTACCTCGTATGACCAGGGAGTGCTCGTCGTAGACAATGCCAACAGCGGTACCAACCTTGCAACCACTGTTGAAGCAGCCCGGTACGCCCGGAGCATATCCGGAAAAGAAGCCATTACGCTGGTAATCGGGCAGTCTGAATGTGACGGGGCAGTCTG
>DATMWO010000047.1:0-2242 GCA_035562475.1 Methanoregula sp. | reverse complement strand
TAATTTAGCTCTGCCATATTCCTTTAGTTATGATATGAAATGTAAAATGGTGGTACGATGAAGGAGGGGACAGTGCCCCCCCATACCGCCCCTGCGCGGAGCGATGATGACGTATTGCCTGTCCGAGGGTTATCGCATCGGGGGAGCCACAGCGGCGGGGGTGAAACCCCCGTGAGTGTTAGATTGGTATTGAAGCATTTTTCCAGAGCCATTTTTTTTAACACGGTCGGGTACTGTCTTCAAGATCGCGGATCCAGCTGGCGATTGCCCTGAGCACCGTAATGGTTTTTTCCGTCTTGTGGAAGTTACCGCTCTGGGTAAAGACACCATCATTTTCCTGGGAGATCACCTCATTGATCACCCAGACACCAAATGGATCGGTGGTTACGGAAAGACCATGGGAGAAGCCCGGGCAATTGATGAATAATTCACCGGATTCATAGTCAATGTCAATTTTTAAATCGTAATCTTCTTTCTGCACGATCTCTTTCACATACACCGATAGATCGTGTGTTGTTAAGATCTTCTGGGCATCTTCAGGACGAATCATAGACCAATCACATCTTTACAACCCCTTAGCGGGATGACTGATAATACTTCGCTGCGTTAAAAGCAGAAAAATCCGTTTTTATGAGAAGGAACACTTTTCCTTCATAAAAATCCAGAACCAGCTGAATCAGAATTTTTGATCTTTGTTCAATCGACAGGTGGTTTAACGGGCATATGAGGGATTTGAATGGGTAGGTCTTCTCGTTATACGATGGGAAATGGTAGTGTGGCCGGACAGTATTTCAGATAGCCCCTCGATAGTATGCGAGTCGATGTGCATACGGGCGGACAGTATCAATAAGCTGCGCCTGCTCTTCCTCACTCATCGCTGTATGCTCCTGACCGAGACGGGCAAGAAGCCGCGCTTCACCAGCGGTCGAGCACCCGACGATCACGAGATCCACGTCCTGTGAGAGTGCAAACCGGATTAATGTCTCCGGACTGAGCCCTGATTCAGGATGGATATAATTTCCCGCACCCAGAGTTTTCATCCCGATAATCCCGATATCTCGTTCTCGTGCCGCCGGGATTACCTGGTCAGAAAAACCCCCGATAGCTGCTTCAACAGGACTTACCGGCAGAAGTACCGAATCGACATCCCAGTGGGTGACCGCATGGAGCAGGACTGCCGGGTCATGGTGCCCGGTCACCCCTATGCCCCTGACTGTTCCGGTCTCCCGGGCATCGTAGAATGCATGGAGTGCACCGCCGGGTCCCTCAATCTCACGGATATCGGCAGTGTCCCGTACATCATGGATCTGCCAGAGCCCCAGATGGTCACGTCCCATCCGGGCGAGCGTGTTTGCAAGGTCCTCCACTGCCCCGTCTGCACTTCGCTGTCCGGATTTGCTTGTCTGGAACGTGAATTCCTTTCTCTCCGGGTGCTGTGCCCAGAAGATCCCGTAATACCGCTCGCTCCCTGCGTATGCCGGAGCCGAATCATAGTACCGGATACCCGCCTCATATGCTGCAGTGAGCATTGCAAGTGCTTCCTGTCTGCGTCCTTCCGTGCGGAGCACTCCTTCGCCCCCAAGGCCGATCCGTTCCCTGCTTCCAATCAGTTTCTGAAGCCTGCTGTTTCCTGTCATACTGATTACCCTGTCCGGTCCGGACAATTAAACCTCCCTTTTCAGGCAGGATATTTAATGCCCACCATCCAATGTTCACGTAAAAACAGCGGTCATGAACCACATCCGCATTATTCCTGATAGTACCTATCAGGGAGAAGGGATCAGCACGGGGCTGGCACGAGGACTACTGGTGTATTACGCTGACCAGAACCTTACGGGCGAGGGAATGGGACTCGGGAGTATAGCGTTCAGGAACCCTGAATGCACGTACTTTTCCCGTTCCTGGACGGATGCATCAGAAGAAGCGGGAGTTCACAAACGTACCTTTACCCTTGACACCCGTATGAGGTGGAGCATATACGGGAGGCCTTCAGACCTGCTTACCCGCCTTATCGAATTCGGTATCAGCGCCTATATGCAGCTCCCCCGGTTCCAGGGGAGTATCATGCTGCCGGTACCCGCACTCAGCTCGCTACTCGGCATTCACCCTCTTTTCGAAACTATACCTTCCCGGGGGAAGGTCACCTTTTCATACCAAGTGACCGGGAACAATGTAGAGGTGCAGGTAGAAATTATCACGCCGGTCATGCCGCAGGATACCCTTTGCCTGTTAAACGAGCTCA
>DATMWO010000046.1:0-2727 GCA_035562475.1 Methanoregula sp. | reverse complement strand
ATCAAGAGCCACCATAATGTCGGGGGCATGCCGCTGCATATGGAATTTACCAAAGTGATTGAACCGATTCGCGATCTCTACAAGGATGAGGTCAGGGAAGTGGCAGGAGCCCTGGGCCTGCCAAAAGAGATCCAGCACCGGATGCCGTTTCCCGGACCAGGGCTTGCCGTGCGGGTGCTTGGAGAGGTTACCCGGGAGAAGGTTGCGATCATACGGGAGGCAAACTGGATCGTTGAAGACGAACTGGTTGAACAGTACCGTCCCTGGCAGTGTTTTGCCGCCCTGCTGGGTCTGGGGACCGGTGTCAAGGGGGACAACCGGATACATGGCTGGATTGTTGCGATCCGTGCCGTGAACTCACGGGACGGGATGACTGCCGATCCGCTCGATATCCCCTTTGAGCACTTAATGAAAATCGGGTCACGCATCACCGCTGATATTCCCCGCGTTGCCCGGGTCGTGTATGACATTACGGCAAAACCACCGGCAACGATAGAGTATGAATAAAGTCTCAACACAACAAATAAACAAGACACTGTGATGGAAATGGAAACTACAAGCCAGTTCAAAGCTCTCGATGAACGCTACTTTATGCCTGCGTTCTCGCGCGACATGGCGATTGTAAAGGGTGAGGGATCAACGGTCTGGGATGCGGAAGGAAAACAGTATCTCGACTGTGTCGCAGGGATAGCCGTCTGCAGTACCGGGCACTGTCACCCCGCTGTGGTAAAAGCGATCTGCGATCAGGCACACCAGCTGATCCACTGCTCAAACCTCTATTACGTGCCGCACCAGGGAGATCTGGCAAAGAAACTCGTAGAGATTACCGGCATGCACAAAGCCTTCTTCTCCAACTCGGGAGCAGAAGCAACTGACGGGGCACTTAAACTTGCCCGTGTCCGGACCGGTAAGAAAAAATTTGTCGCATTCACCCACGGGTTTCATGGCCGAACCGTTGGGTCACTTGCCGTCACGCACAAACCCGCAATACGGGAACCATTCGAGCCACTCGGGATGGTAAAGACCTTTGTTGAATATGGCGATCTGGAAGCGCTGATGAAAGTCGTGGATGATGATACCGCCGGGGTCATTTTCGAACCTATCCAGGGAGAAGCAGGTGTCATCATCCCTCCCGACAGTTTCATTGAAGGTGTCCGTGAAGTATGCGATGATGCCGGTGCTCTCATGATCGCTGATGAAGTTCAGACCGGTATGGGGCGTACCGGGAAATGGCTTGCCCTGCAACACACGAAGGTGAAGCCAGACATTGTCACCCTTGCAAAAGGGATTGCAAGCGGGTTTCCCATGGGCGCACTGGTTGCCCGTGAAGATCTGGAATTCAAAAAGAGTGAACACGGGAGCACGTTTGCCGGTGGCCCGCTCGCCTGTGCAGCAGCGCTCGCTACGATCAACGTTATCGAAAAGATACTCCCGGATGTAGCCCGGAAAGGCGAGCGGTTCAGGAAGGGTCTCACCAGGCATAACCCCCGTGTCCGTGGGCTGATGATTGGAATGACCATCGGGGACACGTGCCCGGATGTCCAGAAGAAATGTGCAGATCAGGGTGTACTGGTCAATTGTGCAGCCGACGGGAACCTGCGGCTGGTCCCGCCGCTTGTTATCACCGATGCTGAGATCGACCGCGTGGTCGGAGTGATCAATGGAGCGCTTGGTTAGATCCTGCTTTAAAAAAAAGGGCGGCTACATTTTTGCAAAGAAAGCCGGGGATATAGCCCGTGAGTACGGTATCGACCGGATCGCACGACTTGCAAGCAATGAGAATCCTTACCCCCTGTCAGCAGCTGCACGGGAAGCTGCAGAGAATGCCCTTCGGAACGTGAACCGGTATCCGGATGAGCGTACCGGCATTCTGACAGATGCGCTCAGGGTACATTACGGGGATTACTCCTTTGTCTGTGGTGTCGGTATGGATGGGGTCATAGAGACGGTAATCCGGACACTGGTAGATCCCGGGGAGCAGGTGGTAATCTCCACTCCCACCTTTTCATTCTATGCACTCGCTGCGACAGGACAGGGTGCAGAGGTTATTACCGTGCCTCGTGAGAAGGACTTCTCGGTCGATCCTGGAAAGTTGATCAAAGCGGGCAGTCAGGCAAAGATCGTGATTGTCTGTTCGCCAAATAATCCTACGGGAAACGCCACTCCTGTGGATGTGGTCGCTGAATTGCTGGAAGGGATTGAAGGTGTCCTGTTCCTTGACAATGCCTATGTCGAGTTCTCCGGGTACGATTACCTGCCACTGATGAAAAAATATGAAAACCTAATTCTCGGCAGGACCTTTTCCAAGATCCACTCCCTCGCCGGGTTGCGTGTCGGGTATGCATTCGTGCCGGAATGGCTCGTTCCCTGGTATCAGCGTGCCAGTACACCTTTTACGGTTAATTCGGTATCCGCTGCGGCCGCTGCAGCTGCCCTTCCCGATAAGGACCATGGAATCCGCTATCTGGCTCAGGTTAACCCGTGGAGGAAACGCTTCACAACCGAGGTAAAATACCCGGTTCTGCCTTCAGATGCCAACTTTGTGATGGTTGATATCGCTCCCCGAACAGGTGATGAGATGGTGGAGGAACTTGCCCGACAGGGGGTTATCGTTCGCTCCTGCCGGAGCTTTGCCGGTCTTCCGGATCACTATATCCGGGTCAGCATTGGTGAGGACTGGGAGAACGAGCGGTTCCTGCAGGTGATCAATTCATTATGATGTGCGGT
>DATMWO010000045.1:0-9855 GCA_035562475.1 Methanoregula sp. | reverse complement strand
CCCGAGAACCTGCCATCCGTTATCAGGACAACGTGGGTGTACCCAAATCCCATTAGCGCCGAGGTGGGGGAGAGCATTTCAGGCATACCCGGCGCTCCCCTTGGCCCTTCGTAGCGTATGATAATCACATCCCCCTCGTTGATCTCGCGGGCCAGAATCGCTTTCATCGCCAGCTGTTCACTATCAAAGACCCTTGCCGGTCCTGTATGTTTCCACATTTCTTGTGGTACTGCTGCACATTTCACAACAGCCCCATCGGGAGCAAGAGAGCCAAAAAGGATTTTTAACCCTCCCGCAGGACTTATCGGATCCTGGGGGGATCGGATGACAAGATCATTTTTCACATTCGCAGTTTTAGCTATCTGCAGGATTTTTTTACCTGATACAGTAGGGCAGTCATCGAGATGTTTTTCAAGACGTTTGAGAACTGCCGGAATACCGCCAGACCGGTAGAGCGTTTGCATGGAGTGTGGACCGGAGGGCTGCATGTGACAAATATGGGGAACTGCCTCTGCGAGGGTATTGAAATCCTGGAGTGACAGCGGGACCTCTGCTTCGACTGCAATCGCCATCAGATGCAGAACCGTATTGGTGGATCCTCCCAGTGCCATATCAACCCGGATTGCGTTATGGAGGCTCTTTTTTGAAATAATATCACGGGGTTTGATCTGTTTTTTAACAAGAGGTATGATGGCTTCACCAGTCTCCCGCGCAATACGCAGTTTTCCTGCATCGACTGCTGGAATTGCAGCACAACCGGGAAGTGACATACCCATTGCTTCTGTCATACAAGCCATGGTATTTGCCGTATACAGCCCCTGACAGCTTCCACAGCCGGGCATTGCACAACATTCCAGTTCGCAGAGTTCGGTCTCGCTCATTGTACCTGCCGCAACTTTCCCGACTCCCTCAAAGATATCAATCAGTGAAAGGTCTTTTCCGTCCTGATACCCCGAGAGCATCGGTCCCCCGGTAAGGATAATCGAAGGAATATTGCAGCGTGCGGCTGCCATAAGCATTCCCGGCACGATCTTATCACAGGTGCCAATACAGACCAGACCATCGAACCGGTGAGCCTGTACCATAAGTTCAATGGAATCAGCGATGTTCTCGCGTGAAGGGAGGGAATATTTCATTCCTTCATGCCCCATAGCAATTCCGTCACAGATACCAATCACACCGAATTCGAATGGCACTCCCCCTGCAGCAGCGATACCCTCATGTACCTTCTCTGCCAGCCATCTGAGGTGGACATGACCGGGAACGATGGTGTTATACGCATTGGCAATTCCAATGAACGGGAGTGCCATCTCCCGGTCTGTCACTCCCAGTGAACGCAGGAGCGACCGGTTTGGTGCCCTCTGGTACCCGGATTTTACTTCATCGCTGCGCATCTATTCTCACCAGAATTCTCTTGATGATAGATTCGCCTTTCAATACCTTTATGCCTTGTGTGAATACTTTTGCTGGGTTACAAACGTTTAAAAAAAATTTCCGTCTATTGTTTTGAAAAATGATTCGCAGCAGCAATAAATTGCCGGGTAAATGCATCAGAAAAATAAGCGTGGGTATAGGTCCCAAGTGCATTTCCTGATATAAGGCCATCCTTTCCCGCCTCAATACCTTTTCCCCGGGTTAATCTGAGTGCAAATTGTGCATCGCGATGCGGGAGCACCCGGGAGTAATGAAATTCGTGCCCGGTTATACACTGCAATGGTGGAAGGAACGAGGTATTTGCAATACTTTCTCCTTTTACATAGCCAAGTGCCTGAACCCGGGACGTCATTTCTGCATCGGCCGGGAGTACCTCGCATAACCGGTATGTCCGATCAGCGATAATTTCACGAGTCAGATACAGGAGTCCCCCACATTCGGCATAGAGGGGAATACCAGCATCAACGAGAGATTTCAATTTTTTTGTACTTTGTGAAGATTCCAGGGCAGAAAGATGCAATTCCGGATATCCCCCTCCAAAATAGAGAGCATCAACCTCCGGCAATGGATCAGTCAGGGGGCTGAAAAAGACAATGTCAGCACCGTTGTCACGCAAACGATCGAGGTTATCCTGATAGTAAAAACAGAATGCATCATCCCATGCTACTCCTATGGATGCATGCTTTTTCCCCCCAGATCCCGACCGTGAAACCTTTTTGTGCGAGATAACTTTTGTTACGTTCTCTGCACATACAATAAGAGCATCCAGATCACAGAATTCTTCGATTACTGGTCCAAATTCTGTCATCGATCCGTTTTCATATGCCATCTTAAGCCCAAGATGGCGACTTTCAATCGCAATATCTTCACGTTTCGGAATCCAGCCAAACACTGGCAACGAGACAGAACCCTCAATCATCTTGCGGTGTCGCTGACTTCCCACGCGATTCAGGATAACTCCTTTTATTGAAATGGTCGTATCAAAGTCTTGGTATCCACGGATAATCGCCAGAACACTTCTGGACATTCCTTTGATATCAACGACAAGGATGACCGGAGCGTTCAGGATGCGTGCAACATGGGCAGTACTTGCAAAATCCGTTCCGTCAATTCCATCATATATCCCCATGACTCCTTCGATAACTGCGATATCAGCCCCCTTTGTCGCCCTGAGAAATGTGTCGATGCAGCCCTGTTCTCCCATCATGAAAGGATCAAGGTTCCGTGAAGGGCGTCCGCAGATCCGAGTGTGATGAGAAGGATCAATAAAGTCCGGACCTACTTTGAAGGGCTGAACGTTCAGCCCCCGTGCAGTGAGTGCAGACATGATACCGCTTGCAACAGTTGTCTTCCCGCACCCGCTGTGCGTACCGGCAATAACAATGCGGGGAATGCCGCTCATTTCACCCTCCCGATATTTTCCGTGAAAGGCCGGGTTCCACTATCGAGCTGCTTTACCTGAATAGATATGCCACTTTCCCGGCCATAGGCTTCCACCCGCTGATAAACACGGTTAATCATACTTTCAGTTGTTAGGATCAGGGAATCTTCGCCCAGCAGGGCCTTAAGAATACATTTGTCGATGACCCCATACGTAAAATCCAGGTTGATATGTTCATTTTCGGCACGCTGCTTTGCCCGGGTGCCCATAGCTCCTGTTGAAAGGGAGGGGTGCATGGAACGAAATGAAGGTAATAATTCAGGACTGTCCCGGTCAACATTGCATATCGTTATCGTTCCCGGGTAGGCATGAAAGCAGGTCTTTTTGATTATGGTCTCAAAACACTGCATCATATCCAGAACAGTCCTGGGTTTTTTCCCCTCCGGTAAAAAGCCCCTTTTCTGCAATTCCAGGTGCAATTCAAGAAGGATGGGCAGGGACAAGTGTGCTCTGCGTATATACTCGGGATTGCCAAATGCAACTTCGGGAATATCCTCCTGCAGTATTTTTCCCCCGAGTATGAGGATAGCGCGATCAGCCCACGGGTATGCCAGTTCTACATCATGGGTGGAGATGATTATTGTCTTGCCTTCATGATTCAGTTCATCGAGAAGTTCCATAATATCTTCTGATCCCGATGGATCGAGACCACTCGTTGGTTCATCAAGGACAAGCACATCAGGATCCATCGCCAGCACACCGGCAATTGCCACCCGTTTCTTTTCCCCGCCGGAAAGCTGGTGGGGCGGTCGGCGTTCAAATCCTTCCAGCCCCACATGTAAAAGCGCCAGAGTTACGACTCTTTTTACTTCATCTTCAGCATAGCCGAGGTTCGTTGGCCCGAATGCAACGTCCTGGTATACCGTTGGTGCAATTATCTGGCGGTCAGGATTCTGGAGTACAAACCCCACGCGCTTACGCAGCATCCGCAGTGATTCCTTATCGTACCCGATTGGCAGATTATCAAAGAGCATGAGACCAGAGTCCGGGCGTATCATTCCGTTAAACATCTTCAGGAGCGTGGATTTGCCGGCCCCGTTAGGACCCACAAGCGCGATCTTCTCTTTCCTGCGGATATGGAAACTGATCCCGCTGATTGCTTCAAGTCCCCGTGGATAGCGATACCGGACATCCCGCGCTTCAAGTATGATGCTGCTCATGGTTCAGAACCTACATTATGGTAATAGTCCCTGATGCAATCACCACTGCCGTTGAAAGTAAGAGAAAGACCACAACAGCAAGACCGGGGATCCGCTCAACAGGCCGGTTCTCACCCAGCAGGGCAAATTTTCCGTCATAACAGCGTGCATCCATAGCCCGGATCAGATCTTCTCCTGCATCCCAGCTGGCAATGAATGCAGCTCCGCATAAGGAAGCAAAGGAATGGATTGATTCGCGCCATGTGGAATATCCAAGACGCATGAGCTGTGCATTGTATATCTGGATGACCTGGGCTATCAGGATGAAGATAGTACGATAGATGATCATCATCAGATCAATCACCACTTCCGGAACCCTCGACTGGCGAAACACAATGAAAATATCTGTCATGGGCGTTGTAAGGGCTATGAATATCATGGCGGACATCCCGCCAATAACCCGGCAGAAGACAAACACCCCCTGGTTTATACTCTCCCTTGTTATGGATAACGAGATCGATGGCATGAGATCCCAGCTCCAGAAAACCTCCTGTCCGCCAGAGATAAGGATGATTCCGGCAACACTCATAACTGCAAACCAGAGGGGTACAATAAAAAGTTCAGCATAGGTTTTCACATCCACCCGTGCAAGGATGAGAATCGCTGCCGTGAGGAGAAGAGCAATAAAAAGGGGAGGTATGAAACTTGTTGAAAGCAGGCAGAGGAGGATAGCTCCGAGGCCAACGGTGAGTTTAAGGTATGTGTTCACCTCTCGGAGTCCGTTCTTCTGGGCAATATCTTCCAGAAGTTCCTCAAACATACAAGTACCTTTCTCTCTTTGTACCGATTATGCTTTCTTCTTCTGCCCTATCCAAAAACCAAATACTCCCCCGACTAAAATCCCGCCTACGGCTGCCTGCAGGGCAAACAGGCAGGCTTCAATTTCCCCGCTTGGGGGTTCCCACTGGGGAATCAAAGGCTGGAAATTTTCCAGAGGTGTACCGGAAAGTTCTGCGACAAGTCCTGAACCTGCATTATCAGAGCCGGCAAATTCCGCCCCGCTCATTGTTGCACTCGTGTAGAGGAACAGTGCGCAAAATGCTATAATTGCGATTCCGGCCAGGATTTCGAGTGTATACCTGAATGCCATCAGATCTCACTCCGTGCCGCATTGATCTGTTTCTCCGAGAATATTTTCAGCCGGATCAGGATATCCGGTTTGAGAGCCACGATATATTTGAACACAAGTGCAAGGACCACACCCTCGACAATGGCAAGGGGAATCTGCGTAATTGCAAATATACCCATGAACAGGATGAATGAACTGACAACACCGCCGGTCTCAGCCGGGTATGCGAGCGCCAGTTCAAGCGACGTCATCACGTAGGTGAACAAATCCGCGAGAGCACAAACCAGGAATACCGTTATGTAGATATTTAATGAAGTGTTGCGGAGTAACCGGTACACCCCATACCCCACCAGGGGTCCAACAATACCCATGGAGACGATATTGGCACCGAGAACGGAAAGTCCCCCGTGGGCAAGAAAGAGGCTCTGGAACACAAGAACAATCGCACAGACAACTGAGGTGATCCATGGCCCGAAGGATATTGTTGAGAGCCCGGTACCGGTAGGATGGGAACAACTGCCGGTGACTGAAGGGAGCTTTAAAGATGAGAGAATGAAAATAAATCCCCCTGTCACTCCCAGAAGGGGAAGGGCTTCACGATCAAGATCCACCACTTTTTTCAGCTGGTATATTCCGAGTATTAAGCAGGGCAGTGCGATAATCCACCAGACCAGGCACCATTGCCACGGTAAAAATCCTTCCATAATGTGCATGCTATCACCTGTTGAAATCCGATCGGATCTGCGAAATAAAAATTACTTTAGTTAACTCAATTTAATTTTCATAGTAGTGTTACGCAATCCGGCATATAAAATTTCTTGTTTTTTCATTTTATTTGGGAAGGGGAGAATTACCAGATCGGTTTAAGTTCCGGTAATCCTTGGATCAGATATATGATCCCACTCATTTCTGCAATAATAATCGAGAAGCAGACAGGTTTTTTTTAAAAAAAAAACAGCAGTCATACCAGCAGGAATGCAGTACACAGTATGGGTGGATTCAAGCGAATGGCATTCGCAAATAATCAGTACGATTCCCCCATGGTACATAGTGTAACTGCTTCTTACCCTTGTTATTTTTCATCGGGAGGGTCTTATGCAGTCTCAATCTTCTCTGCCGCTTCAAGCCTGAGTATCCTGATAGAGTCTTCCCGCATCCTGAATTTTTGTATCTTGCCAGTGACGCCCATGGGGAACTCGTTGACAAACATCACATATCGGGGGGTCTTGAAATGAGCAATTTTGCCTTTACAGAAATCCTTAACCTCCTGTTCGGACAGCATATGTCCCTCCTTTACTTTCACCCATGCGCACAGTTCCTCTCCATATTTTTTATCGGGGACTCCTACGACATAAACATCGGCAATCTTTTCGTGGTGATGCAGGAACTCCTCTATCTCACGTGGGTAGATGTTCTCGCCACCACGGATTACCATGTCCTTGAGGCGACCAACGATTCTGAAGTAACCTGCATCATCCATTGTCCCAAGATCTCCGGTGTGGTTCCAGTGGTTTGAGTCAAGTGTTGCGTGCGTTGCAGACGGATTATTGTAGTAACATTTCATAACACAGTATCCCCGTGCGCAGATCTCACCGATCTCACCTGTGGGAACTATCTTTCCTGTCTTGGCATCAACAATCTTGAGCTCGGTATGCGGGAAGGCACGCCCGACTGTCGAGACCCTTCGCTCAACCGGATCTTTGGTTGTTGTCATCGTAACCCCCGGTGAGGTTTCGGTTTGCCCATACACGATAACAATTTCGCTCATGTGCATCTTTGTATTGACCTGTTTCATTACCTCAATCGGGCATGGTGACCCTGCCATGATGCCGGTTCGCAGAGACTTGAGGTTGTATTTTTCGAAATTCGGGTGTGTCAGTTCAGCGATAAACATGGTCGGTACACCGTGAAGAGCTGTGCACCGCTCTTTCTCAACGGTTCTTAAGACTTCCTCGGCATCGAATGTGGGAGCAGGCAGGACCATTGTTGAACCATGCGTAACGCAGGCGAGGTTGGAGAGCACCATACCGAAGCAATGGTAGAAAGGCACCGGAATGCAGAGCCGGTCTTTATCCGAAAATCCCATCCCCTCACCAATGATGTAGCCGTTGTTGAGGACACCATGGTGGGTAAGCACAACACCTTTCGGGAATCCGGTCGTACCGCTGGTATACTGGATATTGATTGCATCGTCAAACGTGAGCATTTCGCCACGGCTGATCAGTTCGTCATTGGTAATCTCCTCTGCTTTTTTCAGGAGTTCATTCCAGGTAAACATACCCCCGTAGGGGATATCACCCATGAAGATGGCATTTTTCAGGAACGGGAACTTATCAGACGAGATTCTTCCGGGCTTCGCTTCATACGCTTCCGGGCATGCTTCATAGAACATCCCCACGTAATCAGAGGTTTTGAACCGTCCCTGAATAATAAGTGTCTGAATCTCTGACTGCTTGAGTGCATACTCAAGTTCATAGGTGCGGTATGCAGGGTTGATATTCACCATTATTGCACCGATCTTTGCAGTCGCGAACTGGACGACAACCCATTCTGCATGGTTCATGGCCCAGATACCAACACGAAAACCTTTCTCGACCCCAAGGCCCATCAGCCCGCGGGCTACCTCATCTACACGCTCAAGAAATTCGCGATATGTCCATCGAATATTCTGGTGAACCGAGATAATTGCCTCATTGTCCGGATATTTCGCTACAATGCTGTTCAGCATCTCCCCGATCGACATCCCCAGGAGGGGAACTGTCGATGTCCCGCTCGCATAGCTGCCCTCAACCATCCCTAAAATATGGGGTGAGAACAGAATATATGATTAATGATATGATGTTTATCCTCTTTTCAAACCCGGATTTTTTTAAATACGCGGATTTCTCAAAAATTTCGTTTCTCCACTTATCCATACGATGTCCATTTCATAAAGAATCTGCCATCAGAAAATTTTCGGTTTTTTTTATCGCATTGCTTTTTCGCCAACGACCGCAAAAAGGAAAACTATTAAATTTATTTAGCGCGATTCTGTATAGTCAGCTCAGGGCAAATCTAAGTCCTTCGCGTGACCAAGGGGTTGTGGCCTAGCCCGGAATGGCGACGGGCTCCAGCGGTCTTTGCGTTCTTTGTGCTCGCAGATGATGAACAATGGGTCTGCTGAATTAATCTTTCTGACTTCAGTCAGAGAGGACATCGATAACTCATGGAAGTTTTGATGTTTGATGATGACCCGTTGGAGCACTGATGCATGTCGGAGAGACCCGTCGATCGTGAGTTCAAATCTCACCAACCCCACATTTTCTCTCTATTCTGATTCCTGAATCGATGTTTTTTCGCACCAGATAATCTCTCAAAAACCTTGCAGTCGAAAATTTCTCTGGTGTTCATAAAATTCTCCATGCAGGGAATAACCCGATTCAGAGGTATGCATTGTTTCTTAAGCCCTGCAGATCGTCTTCATGAGTTATTCTCAGTGAGCGAAACCTTCGTTTGATAAATTTATCATAGCTGACAGACACATAATAACAACGAACGGAGAGTTCCATGTATCTTGTCGGAGAAGCACTCATCGGCGATGGTGCAGAAGTTGCACACATTGACCTTTTAATGGGGGACAAGGAAGGCCCCATCGGAACCGCATTTGCACATGCGGTATCCCAGTTGTCTGCCGGGCACACACCGCTTCTTGCGGTTGTCCGCCCCAACCTGCTTACAAAACCCGTCACACTCGTTATCCCGAAGGTCACGCTTAAGACCATGACGCAGGTGAACGAAATGTTTGGCCCGGTGCAGGCAGCAGTTGCTAAGGCGGTTGCTGACTGTGTTGAAGAGGGCGTTTTTACAGAAGTTGATATTGAAAATGTCGTTATTCTTGCGTCTGCGTTTGTTCATCCGGATGCAATGGACTATAACAAGATTTACCGGTTCAACTATGGGGCAACCAAACTTGCGGTCCACCGTGCACTGGAGAAGTTCCCCGATGCAAAGACACTCACCTACGAAAAAGACCGTGCTGCTCATGCAATCATGGGATTCAAGGTGACACGGCTCTGGGATCCCCCCTACCTGCAGGTAGCTCTTGATCTTGTCGATATGGGCAAGGTTGCATCCGTGTTAAAGCAACTTCCCGAAAATGACCACCTGATTATTGAGGCTGGCACCCCGCTCATTAAAAAGTTCGGGCTGGGAGTCATTTCCGAGATCCGGAAGCTGCGCCCCAATGCGTTCATCATTGCGGATATGAAGATCCTGGACACCGGCAATCTCGAAGCCCGGATGGCTGCGGATGCATCATCTGATGCTGTTGTCATATCGGGTCTTGCTCCGACCTCCACTCTCGAAAAGGCCATTGCTGAAGCACGTAAAGTCGGTATTTACTCGGTAGTTGATATGCTTAATGTCCAGAATCCTGCAAAAGTCATCGAGAAACTGAAAGTCAAGCCGGACATCGTGGAACTCCACCGTGCTATCGACACGGATGATGTTGCCCATGCATGGGGCGATATCGCTGCAATAAAAAAAGCAGCCGGCGGAAAACTCCTTGTCGCAACTGCGGGTGGTGTCCGGGTCAACGTAGTTAAGGATGCACTGAAAGCCGGTGCTGATATTCTCGTAGTCGGGCGTGCAATTACTGCAAGCAAAGACATTAAACACGCAGCAGATGAGTTCCTCGACAAACTCGATAAGGAAGAGATTGACCAGTTCCGTGT
>DATMWO010000044.1:0-8856 GCA_035562475.1 Methanoregula sp. | reverse complement strand
TCTTTCTTGAGATTGCAGCAAGAAGCGGTCGGTCAAATTTCCCGAATTCAGCAAAATGCTGGCAGAGGGTCCAGTCATCTTCGACACTACGGAACGGGGTCCAGATACCGATACCCGGATCAAGGATGTAGTCATTAATTCCGGCATTCTTGCACCGGGCAACAACGGTTTCAAGCGCAGCGAAAGTTGCATCCAGTCCAACAGCATCACCCGGTTGATTATTGGATGCCATCAGGAATGCAGGAAGCCCCGATTGTGCAAGTCGTTGTGCGTACCGTTGGGAAGAGAGCCCGGAAATATCGTTAATTGCATGGATCTCATGGTTCAGACAGACATCGAGGACCCAGGGATTCATGGTATCCACCGAAACCGTTATCCCGCTGCCGTCCAGTTCCCTGAGGGCAGCATCGATCCGTTCCGCTTCGGTACTTCCGCTGATGGCCTGGGTATTGGGTGCCGTACTTCGTGCACCGATATCGATAAGGTCTGCACCCTGCTCTACCATTTCGACTGCTGTTTTATGCACAAAATCGATCGGGAAATAGGAGTTGGCATAAAACGACTCAGGGCTGCAGTTGATCACACCCATCACGCGGACAGGTGCGTCACCCCCGATAACAAGCTTATTTACCACACAGGTTCGCATATCCCCAGACTCGCTGCACGATAGGTGTTCTCCATCAGCGTCGCGATAGTCATCGGACCAACGCCGCCCGGCACCGGTGTGATTGCGGATGCAATGCTCCTTACCGCCGCAAAGTCCACATCCCCCACCAGTTTGCCGTTTAACTGGTTGATACCAACATCTATGACGACCGCACCATGTTTGACCATCTCCAGGGTGATGAAGTGCGCTTTGCCGGTTGCGGACACAAGAATATCTGCCTGTCTGGTCTCCCCGGCGAGGTTCTTTGTTTTACTATGGCAAAGAGTGACTGTAGCATCAGCATTCGTGAGGAGTGCTGACATCGGACGACCCACATCGATACTGCGTCCGACTACAACTGCGAGACTACCTGCAGGATCAATCCTGTATTCCGCCAGCAGCGTCATGATCCCTTGTGGTGTACAAGGAACAAACCGGGGTCTTCCGGAAAAGAGAAGACCAAGATTGAACGGATGGAATCCGTCCACATCTTTTTTCGGATGTACTGCTGCGATTACCCGCTCAAAATCTACCTGTTTTGGGAGCGGGAGCTGGATGAGGATACCATTAATATCAGAATCATTATTCAACTGTGCGACAGTCTGCAGCACCTGTTCAGTTGTTGCATCGCCCGCCAGCTCCATCCCGACAGAACCGATTCCGACCTGACCGCAGGCCCGGTGCTTCATTCTGATGTACATCTGTGACGCCGGATCGGCTCCTACAATCACTGTCGCCAGCCGGGGAGAGAGGCCGGAGTCCTCAACTTCCTCTTTAAGGACTTCCAGCCTCATATCTGCAATTTTCTTCCCGTCAAGGATCGTGGTCATGGGAGTGTCCGGGGGTTCATATTTTTATTCGGGATGCAGGGTGAATCTGCTTGCCATCGCAGTCACACCGGTATGCACATTTTTGATTGCCGCGTCGTTGCTGATATCCTTTACCACTGTGGCTATCCAGGTCCCTATCTGGCGCATCTCTGCTTCTTTCATGCCCCGGGAAGTTACAGCCGGCGTACCGACACGCAGCCCGCTGGTGACAAACGGGCTCTTGGTCTCATTGGGGATCGTATTCTTATTGACGGTAATACCTGCTCTTCCGAGTGCATTTTCCGCCTCAAGTCCGGTAATACCCTGTGCAGTAAGGTCAAGAAGCATCAGGTGGTTGTCAGTACCCCCGGAAACGAGCCGAAGCCCGTGATTCATCAGGGTCTCTGCGAGCACCTGTGCGTTCTTAACGATCTGTTTATTGTATTCCTTGAACGAGGGCCTGAGCGCCTCTTTGAAGCAGACAGCTTTTGCGGTGATAGTGTGCATGAGCGGACCCCCCTGCATGCCGGGGAATATCGCCTTGTCAATTGGCTGTGCATACTCGCTGTTGCACATGATTGCTCCGCCCCGGGGTCCCCGGAGTGTCTTGTGTGTGGTAGTAGTCGTGAAGTTTACGACATTGACCGAGTTCGGGTGAACACCCGTTGCACAAAGTCCCGCGATATGGGCAATGTCTGCCATACAGTATGCCCCGACACTATCTGCTATTTCCTGGAACGCTTTAAAATCAATGGTTCTCGGGTACGCAGATGCCCCGCAGACAAGCATCTTCGGCTTTTCCTTTTTTGCCATCTCTTCAATTACACCATAATCCAGTGTTTCCGTTTTTGGATCGAGGCTGTACTGGGCTACCTTGTAAAATTTCCCGGTAAAGCTGACCGGTGAGCCATGGGAAAGGTGTCCTCCCTGGGTGAGCTTCATGCTCATCAGCGTATCCCCCAGGTTCATGAACGCAAAATAGACTGCCATATTTGCCTGGGTACCTGAGTGCGGCTGGACGTTTGCATGCTCTGCCCCGAACAGCTCTTTCAGGCGATCACGGGCAAGATTCTCTGCCATATCATGGAATTCGCAGCCTCCATAGTATCTCTTCCCGGGATATCCCTCGGCATATTTGTTGGTCATTATTGACCCCATGGCCTCAAGTACTGCATGCGAAACGAGATTTTCAGATGCGATCAGCTCAAGACCATTTTGCTGGCGGAGCCGCTCCTTCTCGATGATATCTGCTATTTCTGGATCAGTTTTAGACAGATAGGACATATGGAGAAGGGTTGGCTGCAATCAGGTAATACCTTTTTCCCGGCACTGGTAAGCGCGTTGAACAGTTCTGCTGCTGGATGACATTTTTCGATTTTGCACCAGCAGAGCGCGTAAATAAACGTAAGGATTATCTGCTTACAGCGGATTGTAAGGTGAAATAAAGCACAAACCTTTTTTCCTTATCCGGCGATCACTACTATTATTTATAAGGAGTGCGCCGCACCAGTACAGTAAGTATACGTGATGGCGCAGACCTGATGCAAAGATCGTATATCTTGAGTATAACCATGAAGAAAAGGAGAAACTGATATCAATGCTGGAAATTTCAGGAACCGGAGCTGCAACTGAGGAGCGAATTGTTGCGATTGAAAAAAAGGTGAGAGATTTGGAAGCACTCGTCAAGGGCTTAACCCAGGAGCTTCTTGATCTCAAGTCTGTAGCAATGAAAATGTCCAAACAGACTGAAGAACGCAGCAGGCAGGATGCTAAGCGGGGGCCACCGGTTGTTCAGGGTGTACAGCCGCTGCCTGCTACCCCGACCGGTACTCCTGCCGCTTCAAGCACAGTCGTAATGCGTAAAGGTGCCCGCCCCTCTGACACCCCGGCAGCGCCACCGGAGCCCTCCATGGACATGATCATGCAATCGGATGGAACCATGAAACTGGAAGAAAGGCGGGGTGACAAAAACTACATCGTTGCATCGCCAGGATACGGGAAAAGCAAGAAGGGGGTATCCGTCAAGTCAAAACAGGGCGATCTCATCGTGGCCGCAGAGGAAGACAAGAAGGATCCTGCAAAGAAGTAAGGAGCCGGATCTTTGCATATCACCGAACTGGAGATTGACAATTTCAAGTCTTTTTCTAAAAAGACAAAAATCCCCTTTTTAGGGGGATTTACCGTTATTTCCGGGCCCAATGGTTCCGGGAAAAGCAACATTATCGATTCCATCCTTTTTGTTCTTGCTCTCTCGAGCTCACGCAATCTCCGTGCCGAGAAGCTTACCGATCTTATCAACCTCAATTCCGGCAGGAACACCGCAGAGGTAGCACTCGAATTTTCCGATGGGACGAAGATCAAAAGAAGAATCAAACGTACCAGCAACGGGTACTACAGTTATAATTACCTCAATGAACGGCTCTGTAAGCAGAGCGACATCGTCGATCACCTTTCAAAGCACGGGATAAAACCTCATGGTTACAATGTCGTCATGCAGGGTGATGTAACCCGAATCATGGAGATGAGTGATTTCGAACGGCGAAAGATTATCGATGAGATTGCCGGTGTTTCGGAATTTGATCTTAAAAAGCAGCAGTCTCTTTCCGAACTTGATATCGTAAGGGAACGGATAGAACGTGAAGAACTTCTCCTTCTTGAGCTCACCAGGAGAGTAAATGAACTCAGACGCGAGCGGGAGCATGCCCTCGAATACCAGAAATGGCAAAAGGATCTCTCTTTTTTCCAGAACTGCAGGGCTGCAGCCCAGCTCCATGACCGGGAAAAAGAGCTTGCATCTCTCATGCGATCCACCGATGAACATAGGATTATGCTCACCCGTATTGGCGCTGACCGGAGCCTGGAAGAAAATGAACTTTCCTACCTTAAGGCCGATTTGAAAGATATTGATGACCTGATTAACAAGAAGAGCGGGTCTGACTATCTCAAACTTATCGCCGAGCTCGAGGAGGCAAAAAGCGGGATTAAACTCTCTGATCAGACCATCGTGCGCCTCCGCAAGGAAAAGGAGACCAATCTTGAGACAATCAATCGTGTCTACATGGATACCAAACGTGCCGAAGCCAGGGTGGCAGAATGCACGGATCAGATTCGCACGTTATCCATAGACCGTACGAACCTCGCCATGGAGATTGCTGCCGCCAAAGCACAGCTTGAAAAGTTTGAGTCCGAGATCCGGCAACACGGGGAGGATACTGAGGGCGCCCGCGAAAAATTGTTCACCCTGTTGCATGACCTCGAGGAGAAGAGGGGGCAGCGATCAGAAATCCTTCACCAGCAGGATATGCATATTGAAAAGAGCCGGATGCGCACTACGGAACTCGATCGTCTTATGCTGCTTCTCAGACAGCTGGATGAAGAGTACACAGCAAAGCAGAGCCAGCTCACGGACAGTGAAAAGAGCGCAGGCGACCTTCTTGCTGGTAAAAAAGAACTGGATCGCAATCTGTCAGAGCTGGAAGGAGCTATGTTTGCACAGCGGTCCTCGCTGGAACGCCTCCGTACCGAGATCCGGGACAATGAACAGGATGCATTCCGTCTTGAAGCGGCACAGCAGGCGAGGGGTGAATCCGGGGGCAGGGCGATCGAAGCGGTTATGGCCATGGAACATGTACATGGCACGATCGCTGACCTTGGGAAAGCACCTGCAGAGTATGCAACTTCTCTTAATATTGCTGCTGGTAACAAGCTCCAGTTTGTTGTCTGCGATGATGATCAGGTGGCAGCAGATGCCATCAGGTACTTAAAAGAAGAGCGGCTTGGTCGCGTGACCTTTCTCCCGCTCAACAAATTAAAACCTCCTGTTCTTCCCCCGTTAAAAGAGCCGGGTATTATCGATTACGCCGTTAATCTGGTCGAGTACGACCCGAAGTATGACCGCGCGTTTGCCGTTGCACTCGGATCAACCGTTGTTGTCGATACGCTTGAACGAGCCCGAAAACTCATTGGCAAGTACCGGATGGTAACGCTCGAGGGCGAACTGCTCGAAAAGAGCGGTGCAATGACGGGTGGTGCGACAAAGAAACAGGGTGGAAGAGGATTCGGTGCCGCTGTTGATGATGAGATATTCCGTGTACGTGCACATCTTGGGGAGCTGCAGGGGGAAGCGGCAACGCTTGAAGCAGGGGTAAAAAGGCTGACCGAAGAAGTGGATGCAAAGCGGTCGACCCGCAACGAGATCGAGCAGAAGATTGCACACCTGGGGATGTTCACCGAGGAATTTTCCCGCAGGTTCGAAGCAATCACGATTGAAAAGCAGACCATCGAAGCAGCTGTTGCACGGCAACAGGAAGAGACGAAGAACGGTGCCGCAGAACTCGCCCTGCTCGAAACAGATATTGACAAAACCACAGAATCCATCAATGAGATCACCTCCCGGATAGATGAGCTCAAGAAACGTCTTGATGATACCAGTATTCCGGTGCTCACTGATCAGATAGAAAAGAAAAAGAAAGAGATCGAAGAGTTTGAACGCCGGTTGCGAAACAAGGACGGGGATATTAATGATGCCCAGCGCGAGCGGCAGCATTTCACCGCCCGTCTTGTCGAACTGGGCGATGATCGCAAACGGCAGGACGAACGCAACGGTCAGATCGATGCTGATATCGCAGGATCAAATGAACAGATTGCAGTTCACAAATTGCAGATTGCCGCACTTGAAGAACGGCAAAAAGAGTTCTCCGGTGAGCTTGATGAATTACGTACCAGGCGATCCGAAGCCTCGCAGCAGATTCAGGACTCTGAATTAAAGCTCATGAAGTTCGATGCCGAAAAAGAAAGGATCACCATCCAGATGGTGGCAATTGAAGAGCGGGCCAGGACACTCGGAATCGAAGTGGACATGCTCAGGCACCAGGTAGGTGATATGGACACAAACCTCTCGTTGTCAGAGATTGAAGGAAAGATCGCTGAGGCTGATGGGGCGCTGCGTAAGATCGGGGCGGTGAATATGCTCGCGATTGAAGAGTATGAGAAAGTGCAGCGGCAGGTCGGGGAACGAACGGAGCGAAAAGAAACCCTTTCCCGCGAACGTACAACCCTGATCGAGCGCATAGAGAAATTTGAACAGATGAAGTATGAAGCCTTCACAACCGCTTTTCGCGCCATTGATACCAATTTCCGGGAGATCTTTGCCAGGCTCACGAGCGGAAGCGGTCACCTGATCCTCGAGAATGAGGAAGATCCTTTTACCGGTGGCATGACGTTTGCTGTACAACCCCGCGACAAGAAGGTACATCTCTTATCCTCGCTATCCGGGGGAGAAAAATCACTGACCACCCTGGCGTTCATCTTCTCTATCCAGCGGTATATCCCTGCACCCTTCTATGCATTCGATGAAGTGGACATGTCGCTTGACGGATCCAATGTCGAGCGCATCGCGTCAATGATCACAGAGCTTTCGCCCCAATCGCAATTTGTCATTGTCTCCCTGCGCAAACCGATGATTGAGGCAGCACAACGGATCATGGGTGTTACGTTGCGACCCGACAAAAGCACGCTCGTTACCGGAGTAAAAGCGAATGGCTGATCCTTATGAGAACAAACCCGGTAACAATCCCCCCGACATCTGCCCGCACGAGCGGGTAACCCCACGCTTAGAAAACTCCCCTGAACCGGATCCTTCGGGAGCCCCTGAGGACTCTTCTTTAGTATCTGAATCCCCCGAATCAACACTTTCAGGTGTTATTGAAGACCCGGTCGAGATTCTGGTGGGACTTGCTGAGCGGGGTGAAATCGATCCATGGAATATTAATATTATCGAAGTGACCGACCGGTTCCTGTCTGAACTTGAACGATGCCGGCAACTTAACCTGCAGGTCTCCGGACGTACGCTCTTTTATGCCGCAACCCTGTTACGCATGAAGTCAGAACATCTCGAACTCCTCTCAGATCCCGCTGAAGAAGGCCTTGATGATGATGAAGAATCGTACGGAGAAGACTATGCCCTCGCACTCGATTCTGAGACGGATTACCATGGGAGGCTTGGCCCTATCGAGCTGCTCGAACACGAGATACAGCGGCGGCTCGACCGGAAGAACCTGCGAAAAAGCCCGGTTACGCTCTTTGAACTGATCATTGAATTGAAAAACATCGAAAAAGAAGAGCGCAGGCGCCGCCGTCTCACGGATACCGGGGACGATCTCCTTGTCTATGCCGATGATGTTGTGAACATAGCACATGATGAAGGTTACCAGGAATCGGCAATGACCGTTCTTGAAGAATGTCTTGATTGTATTGAACTTGAAGAAGAGTTGACCCTGGTTCAACTCTGCCAGAAGTTGGAGTGGGGTATACCGGAAGTCTACATCCCCCTCCTTTTCCTTGCGCTGGAAGGACGGTGTTCCCTGCGACAGGAAGAGTTTTTCGGGGATATTTTTGTGCAGATTTGTCGTGCGGACAACTGATGCTCTCTCATGAGAACACAAGACAAATGGTACCTGCGCGATCGCGGCATGGCTTTAATTTTTTCCATTTTAAAAAAAAGCGGCACCGTCAGAAAATAGCAGAGAACAATAACGCGCTCTGGAAGTGAACGCACAACTGAACTCTTTTTCCCTGGTAAGAATATGGAAGTACGTGGTGCATTTTACGAGTATATAATATGCGAAAAATACGGCTCAAACTCTTGTATTGAAGCATTAAGAAGGTATTTTTTTTTTGAATAATTTTTTAAGAATAGATTTGAGGATAAAAACGAAGGTCCGGTCATGGATAACGTTTAAATGTTTGAATGTGTTATTATGTGATCCACAAGATCAAATAACGAACCGACGAAAATCTCACAAGAGTCAGGTGTCGGTTCGCAAGAAAATTGTGTGCAGGCAACAAGGTATAAATAATCCTGAAACCTACACTATAGGCCTGTGTTTAAGAGAACAAACACGACGATAATAATTTCGCAAATACTTTTGATGGAGATCCAACAAGATCCGGCATGACCGGAGTTGGTTCTGACGTTGATACTGGCAATGCGGAAATTTGTTTAGTAACCGCTAATTCCTTAAACAGTTCAGATATAGTGTGCGTACATTGTACAAAATGAATTCTGGTTGATCCTGCCAGAGGCCACTGCTATCGGAGTTCGATTAAGCCATGCGAGTCGAGAGGTGCAAGACCTCGGCATACTGCTCAGTAACACGTGGACAACCTACCCTATGGAGGGGGATAACCCCGGGAAACTGGGGATAATACCCCATAGACTATGGATGCTGGAATGCTTTGTAGTTGAAAGGTCCGCCGCCATAGGATGGGTCTGCGGCCGATTAGGTTGTTGTTGGGGTAACGGCCCAACAAGCCTGTAATCGGTACGGGTTGTGGGAGCAAGAGCCCGGAGATGGATTCTGAGACACGAATCCAGGCCCTACGGGGCGCAGCAGGCGCGAA
>DATMWO010000043.1:0-6747 GCA_035562475.1 Methanoregula sp. | reverse complement strand
CTCCCCCTCCGTCCCGGCAGCCAATTGCCCGCCCCAGAGCAGCCTGATTTCATAAATAACTACTAAAATACCCGCAGGGACCAAGAACTATTTCTCCTCAAGTATCTTTCAATGGATAATCACAATGCCTATGATTTCAGCACCCGATTAACGGCGAAGATAACGCTGCTCGGGCACCCCCGCAGGCAACGCGGAGTGGCTCGCCCGGTTCCTTGTTCGTCCGATGGTGCTGATCAGTGTAGAGCTTGAAGTACACATTGTTCCTGTAAATACAGTACGAGAGGGATAACCAGATTTGAGAATCCTGCAGCGAACCTTTTGATGAACTCACACTTGCGGCTGCGGGATAGTATACAACGGTAGATACCGGGTCTGATGAGTTTGTGGTTGATTGTCTGGAGAGGGGACCTGCTGCTGGCGGGAAATCCCTCCTGGATTCTTCCAGCTTACCCTTGTTCTGGTCAGGCAACGGTGAATGGATAGTGAAAGAGAAGCGGGGGCTTTCTTTTTTTGGGATTGCAGAGGAACAAAAAAAATTGGAAACAACAGGGAATGACTGACAATGATAGATAGTATTCAGGAAATCACAATAAAATCTGGTGGGATTTCAGAATTAGGAAGGAAAAGCGTGACCGGACCTTCCTGCGAAGTATCTCAACATGACCCGGGATCGTCCATGGCGGAATATGCCGGACAGGAGGAGAACAGTGAACTTGAGTGGGCGAAGCTGCATGTGAAGGACGAGCCCGAACCCCGGCTTGTGGAGCGGAAGACAGCACTTCATTGTGGAGAGCCTGTCCTGCCTCGTAAACGGAAGAGTGCTGTCAGGGAGCAGCAGGACCGGACGAAGGAGAAGCTCCTGACCCGGCTCAATAAGCTTGAATACCGGGTTAAAAATCTCGAACATGAGTGGGAAAAGAAGACACAATCCCGGGCGCCCGCACTTCAGGAGGAGATTGCATGATGACCGCAGTGGGGAGCCTCCTCTGGGGCAGCACCTTTGTCATTCTATCACTACCGGTAACCGCAGGAGACGGAGGGGGGCTCGCATGACCCGGGGCCGCAGACCGCTCAAAGCACTTATCGAAGCAGAACAGATCGCACTCAGGCGCGGGGCGGTGCAGCCTGCACCCGGAAAACGGGGAGATGCGTTTGACCTAATTATCTTTGAAGAGACAAGAACCGTACTGGTAAAAGTCAAACGGTCGGCTACGTATTTCACCAACCCGCTCGAAGTCCTGCACCAGTACCAGCGCGAGCTTGCACGTCTCCATCAGGTGCCCCTTACTCTGGTTACGGCACGGGAGTTCTGGATCCGGTCGCCCCGCGGAAAGTGGCAGTTCTTTTTAATCCGCCATGACTCTGTAATCGAGATCCAGGATGACGGCACGTACATACACCGTGCAGCACTTCCCGTGATTATACCCGGACCTGCCCGGGAGAATGATTCAGCCGGGATTAATGGGGAGTTTCCATCGGAGAATAATAAATAACCACTTTTTTTCAGGTATCCTTTGGACTGTATCTCCGGCATCGGAATCCGGGCTTTTTATGGGCTTTTTTTGCCAAAATGAGGGATCCCGATCTCTCATGGTTGCACAAAATGGCGAATTCCGGCACAAGATTCTGAAATACGCCATTATTGCCTGATTTAATGCAAAAAGAAGGCAATTTATGAAGTAAAATGTACGCTAATGGACGCTATTGGGAGGAGGAAAAGAGGGTGCCATGGGGTATAGTATGGGGTACGGGAAAAGAAGGGCTGTTTTGGGGATGCCAATGGTTTTCCGGATTGGATCTTTTAATGCATGAGAAGTGATCAGGTACCAAAGGAAGACCAGAAAAGCTGTGAACGGGAAAATCCCCAGACTTCATAGTATTTACCACCGCCCGATCTCCTTATTATCCTGCTCTCCTCAGTGTATATTTATGAAGACACCGGATGCTACCGCGATCTCCACCTCGCTTGCTGATGCCACCGTTCAGGCGTACCGAGAGGCAGTCATCCGCCTCCCACCGGATGTACTGGAGGTGATCCGGAAAGCAGCCGCTGCCGAGACAAGCCCGGTGGCTCGAGGCGAGTTTGCCAACATCCTGAAAAATATAAAAGAGGCAGAGCGTCTCGTGGTACCGCTCTGCCAGGATACCGGTGTCCCGGTTGTGTACCTGACCATTCCGCCCGATGTTCCCCTGACCCGGGGCATATATGATGGAGTTGCAGAAGGTATCCGCCGCGCAACCAGGGAAATACCGTTGCGCCCCAATGTAGTAGATCCGCTCTCGCGTCACAACAGCGGAGACAATACCGGTCCGGGAATGCCGGCAATCCACGTCCAGTCTGGCGATCGTTTCACGGTAACCGTGCTCCCCAAGGGTGCGGGTGCCGAAAACAGTTCAAGGATTGCCATGCTCCTTCCCACGCATCAGTATGGGATCGAGGGATTTGTTGTTGAGACTATGCTGCATGCAGAAGGGAAACCCTGCCCTCCCGTTATCCTGGGTGTTGGGATTGGCGGGACATTTGATGGCGCAGCCACCCTGGCAAAAGAAGCACTCCTGCTTCCCGTCAACCAGATGGATGATTATGAACAGCAGATCTGTAATGCGGTGAACCGTCTCGGGATCGGTCCCATGGGACTGGGTGGCGATACGACCGCCCTGGCGGTGAAAGTGAAAACAGCTGCGTGCCATACAGCTTCCCTGCCCGTTGCTGTGAATGTTCAGTGCTGGGCACACCGGCATGCAACCGTGGAAGTGAAGCGATGACCGGTAAGGCAGTTCAGCTGCATACCCCTCTGGGAGATGAAGTTCTTTCTCTCCGTGCCGGCGACCATGTCGAGCTGTCCGGTATTGTCTACACTGCACGGGACGAGGCACACATGCGGATGCAGGAATCCGGTATCCCCTTCGATCCGCGGGGTGCGGTGATCTATCACTGTGGCCCGGTGGTGCAGGACAACCGGATCATTGCTGCAGGTCCCACAACTTCTGCACGGATGAATGAACTCTCCGGGTTCTTACTGGATCGCGGGGTCCGGGCTCTCATTGGCAAAGGGGGTATGGGACCACGGGTAAAGGAACAGCTCAAAAACCGTGGTTTATATCTTGCGTTCACCGGAGGTTGTGCAGCACTTGCGGCATCACATATGGTGCTGAAAGGAGTATTTTTCCAGGACCTCGGGATGGCAGAAGCGGTCTGGGTGATCAAACTTGACCACCTTCCGCTTGTTGTTGGTATTGATTCTCAGGGCAATGATCTTTTTGATGTAGTTATGAGACATGCACAACAGGAATACGAACGGAACCGGAAAGTATGAGACCTGATGGGGACAAAGACATAAAGAATAGGTTTTTTTCACACGAGCTGCTATAGTATACGATAGGACACTTCTCATGAAACTCGCCATTGACGAGACCAGGTGCAAGGGTTGTAATCTCTGTACGAAGGTTTGCCCGTATAAAATTTTTAAGGAAGGTAAAAAGCTCAACCGCAAGGGAATAGCCCTGCCGGAACTTGATCGTCCTGAGCGCTGCGCCAACTGCAGGCTCCAGTACCTTTACGGACGACAGATCTGCGGTGTCTGCCAGCTTACCTGCCCTGACCAGGCAATTCACTGGATAGAAGAAGAGCCGTATGAACCTCATAAGGTGGCGATTGAATATTGACGTCGAGACTTGAGTTCTGGCAGGGGAATACTGCCTGTGCTGAAGGGGCACTCGCAGCAGGCTGTACTTTCTTCGGGGGGTACCCAATCACCCCTTCGACTGAGGTTGCCGAGCATATGGCTGCAAAGCTCCCGAAAAAAGGCGGGGTGTTCATCCAGATGGAAGACGAGATTGCGGGGATTGCTTCGATCATCGGTGCTTCCTGGACCGGTGCCCGTTCAATGACGGCAACGAGTGGCCCTGGCTTCTCGCTGATGATGGAGAATATCGGGTTTGCCGCGATGACCGAGACTCCCTGCGTGATTGTCAATGTCCAGCGGGGGGGTCCTTCCACCGGCCAGCCGACGATGTCGGCACAGGGAGACATGATGCAGGCAAGGTTCGGTTCGCACGGCGATTACGCGATCATTGCCCTCTGCCCGGCCACCGTCCAGGAAATGTACGAGCTGACGGTGAAGGCCTTCAACCTCGCGGAGAAGTACCGTGTTCCGGTCTTTTTAATGGCCGATGAGACCATAGGACATATGCGGGAAAAAATCCTTATCCCGGACAAAGTCGAACGGATCGTGAGAAAACCGCTTGCACCCGGGACACTGCCCTTCAAAGCGGATGCTGACCTGATACCGGGGTTCGGTCAGTTCGGCACCGGCCACCATGTTCATGTCACCGGCCTTACCCACGACGAACGGGGATATCCCTGTGCAACCAACCCGAAACTGCACTTTGCCCTTGTGCAGCGGCTGGTGGACAAGATCGAGAACGCACGGGATGACATGGCAGACTACGATGTCATCAATCCTGATGCCTCAAAGGTCTTCATTGCCTACGGAGCCCCGGTAAGGACCGTCCAGCAGGTCATGCATGACACGAAAGACAAAGATATCGGGTTCCTCCGCATGCGTACCGTCTGGCCATTCCCGGAAAAGGCACTCGCCCAGTTCAAAAACGCCCGGGCTTTTTTTGTGCCGGAGATGAACCTCGGGCAGATCGCCCGCGAGATCGAGCGGCACGTGAAGGTGCCGGTCATCAGCATCCCCAAGCTGGGCGGCGAACTCCACACGCCGGGTGACCTGATCTCAGCGCTGGAGGCCCACCCATGACATTTGAGGACTGGTACCGGCAGGACCGGCTCCCCCATATTTATTGTGCCGGATGCGGGAACGGGACGATTATCAACTGCACGCTTGCCGCGATCGACCAGATGGGCTGGAAAAAAGAAGAGACGGTCTTTGTATCCGGTATCGGCTGTTCATCACGGGCTCCCGGCTATATTCTCACCGATTCGCTCCATACTACCCATGGCCGTGCCATCGCATTCGCAACCGGTGTCAAGATGGCGAACCCCAACCTCAATGTCGTGGTCTTTACCGGTGATGGAGACCTTGCAGCCATTGGCGGCAATCACTTTATCCACGCCTGCCGGCGCAACATCGATATTACGGTGGTCTGTATGAACAACCAGATCTATGGGATGACCGGCGGGCAGGGAAGCCCCACTACGCCAATGGGGTGCCTCTCGTCCACTACCCCGTTCGGGTGTGCAGAGATGCCCTTTGACCTCTGCGAGCTGGCAACGGCAGCGGGTGCCAACTACGTTTCCCGCTGGACTTCTTACCATGTGAAGGAACTGGAAAAAGCAGTGAAGGTCGGTCTCGAGACGCCCGGCTTTTCATTTATTGAAGCCCTTGTCCAGTGCCCGACCGCATTCGGGCGGCGAAATAAGTTCCGTCAGGTAGCAGACCATGTCGAGTACCTGAAGTCACACTCGCTCCTGAAAGCAAAACGCGACCGGATGCTCGAGAACCGTGAGAAGATACCCGGGGACATGTTTGTTGTCGGCGAACTCATCCGGAGAAACCGTCCGGCCATGGGGGTAAAACAATGAGGAATGAGGTCAGATTCTCGGGGTTTGGCGGGCAGGGGATCATCCTGTCGGCTGTCATTATAGGACGCGCAGCTGTGATGTATGACAATAAGTTTGCCGTCCAGACACAGGTCTACGGGCCTGAAGCCCGGGGCGGGGCATCAATGAGTGCGGTGATCATCGACGACAACCCGATCCTCTACCCCAAGGTTTCTGTTCCGGATATTTACGTGATCATGTCACAGGAGGGTTTCGGGAAGTACGGTGTGGATGCACGAGAGGATGCCATCATGCTCATCGACTCCACGCTCGTCCATTCCCGCCCGAAGTGCCGCTGTATCGAGATCCCGGCGACCCGGCAGGCAAAGGAGGTGCTCAAAAAAGATATCGTGGCAAACATCGTGATGCTCGGGGCACTCGTTGCCGCAACGCACGTTGTGACTGAGATGGCTTTGGAGAAAGCAATCCTTGACTCCGTGCCCAAAGGCACCGAATCGCTTAACCAGAAAGCGATGAAGCTGGGATTAGAACTTGCAGGAGCGGCCCCCGGAGGGGAAAAGGCATGAAATTACGCGAATATGAAGCAAAGAATGTGATACAAGAGGCCGGGATCCCCGTCCCGGCAGGATTCCTGATCAAATCGGCTGACGAACTCACCCCTCATCTTAGCGCTCTCGGCGATGCTTTCGTGCTCAAGGCACAGGTTGATGTCGGGGGCAGGGGAAAGGCCGGGGGCATCCTGATGGCTGGCAAGGGAGACGGCACAAAGCTGGCAAAGGACCTCTTTTGCAGGCAGATCAAAGGCCTGCCCGTGAAGGAGATCCTGGCAGAAAAGCGGCTTGACATCCAGCATGAGTACTATCTCTCTATAACTGTTGACCGCTCAAGCAAACAACCCCTTGTCCTCTTTACCGAAGCCGGGGGAGTGGATATCGAGATCACGGCAAAAGAGCACCCTGAAAAGATCCATAAGGTGATCGCAAATCCGCTCATGAGAGATATTCCTCCTTTCATGCTCCGGGAACTGCTGGGGACAGCACCCAAGGAGATCGGGCCGATCATCAGCAAGCTCTACCGGGTATTTCTTGAAAAGGATGCACTGCTTGCCGAGATCAACCCGCTTGTGACTACCCCGCAGGGAGTATTCGCCGCAGATGCAAAACTTATCGTTGACGATAACGCTCTCGGGAGGCAGGGATTCACGGTCAACCGCGACC
>DATMWO010000042.1:0-5525 GCA_035562475.1 Methanoregula sp. | reverse complement strand
ACTTGTACATCCGGCTATGGCAAGAGCACTACAGAGAAGCACTGTCATAATTACCATGATTCTGATTTGCATACCAGAAAATGAGAGCCGGTGTTATATCATGCTTGCGCTTGCTGGCAGGTTCCTGTTCTCCTAAAATTGTGGGAAAGAATTTTGCTGTTTTTTGTGAAATTGACCCAATTTAATCTTTTTTTGCGAAATCTTTATGAGGTGTGAAAGGAAATGGCTTTTAATCAGTAAACAATGGTATCGTTTCCTGAAAGGGGATTCATCATGGCAGAAGAAAAGAAAGAAGAAAAAAAGGAAGAAAAAAAAGGATTTGTTGCGGAATTCATGGAATTCCTGTTGAAATACCAGGTCATTGGCCTGGCAGTAGCGGTCATAATTGGTGCAGCAGCGACCAAAATGGTGACCGCCATGGTAAACGATATCATTATGCCTATTATCGGGGCAATCATTCCCGGAGGAAGCTGGAGAACCGCGGTTCTTGAGATAGGTTCAGTAAAATTCCTTGTCGGGGATTTTGTTGCTGCGGTCATTGATTTTGTCATCATTGCATTCGTGGTATTCCTCATTGTCAAGTTTATGATTAAAGGGGACACATCGAAAAAGATCTAAGGATCTTTGAATTTTTATTAACTCGATTTTTTTGTCCTCAGGAATTCAGGGGAAAATTACCGGACAGGGAAAAGGAGGCGGGGACAGTTCCTGCGCTCCCTGACACTCCTGTGCGTAATATCGATGATGGCGCAATACCTGGTCTGGTGATATCGCAAAAGGGGGGATGAAACCCCAAAATGTGTTCCCGTTTTTTTTTAACCTGTCACCAGAGCCATTTTAAAAATTCATCAAAAAACAGGAAAAATTTCTCCAGTATACCTGATTTTTCCCCCATTGTTAGCCCGGGCTGGGATCTTTTTCAAATCTGGCGGCCAGCACCAGAATCGCCGGCATCACGATGATTGCACCAATGAGGGCAAAAAATACCGAGATTACCGTCACCAGCCCGAAATTGCTGATGATTCCAAAGGAAGAAAGCATCAGGGCCGCAAATCCAAACACCGTTGTCATTCCCGAGACTGTAGTTGCAGTACCAATCTGACCGACACTGTGCTGGATTGCAGGGATAATGGCCAGGCCGTTCGCACGTTCTTCGGAACAGCGTTCCATTATCAGGATGGTGTATTCTGATGCAACACCGACAGACATCGAGCCCAGCGTAGCGGTGAGCGGGGTATAATCGATTCCCAGCACAAACATGATCAGGCCGTTCCAGCCGACAATGAGAATGATAGGAACGAGCGGGGTTGCAGCTTTAACCACCTTCCGGTAGACAACAAGGAGGAAACCGAAGATCAGGCCAAAACCAAGAATGGTCATCAGCATCTTGCCGTCATGTATCTCACGGATGAGGTTGGAAAACATCTCTCCCATACCGGTTACTGATGCCGATGTACCAATGGGAGGCTTATACCACTCCAGATCCTTTCTCATCTGGTCCGCCAGGGAGTGACACGGGGCAATTGCCACCGGAGCAGGCTTTTCCCTCAACCTTATGACTGTGCCGTCTGGTACTCATGGGGACGATGTATGGCGGAGCCGTAGGAAACTGGAACCGGGCAGTCTCCCTGAGGTTGTTCCCGCCCATGATTGCGTTCTACTTTTTCATGTACGTGACAGGGTGAGAGCAAAAGATGCCGGACCAATCCTGATAGTCCGCCATTTTTTATTGAAAAATCCCTCCATGCAAGGGAATTCTTTATCGCTTCCCGCATCCAAAATATCCGGAAATGGATCCGTCCTCTCTTATCGATCTTGTTCTCCACTTTGATACATATCTCCCGGGAATTATTGCAGTATACGGATTCTGGACGTACCTGATCCTGTTTATTATTATCTTCTGTGAAACAGGTCTTGTAGTGTTTCCCTATCTTCCGGGGGATTCACTCCTTTTTGTTGCCGGGACACTTGCAGGGGCTGGTTTCCTTAACGTAGAAATCCTGATCGTGACCCTGATTGCTGCTGCGATACTCGGTGATTCGGCCAATTACTGGATCGGGAAAAACGTGGGAATGAAGGCACTTGAAAAGAAAACGTTTGTGAAAAAGGGCCAGCTGGAAAAAACCGAGGAATATTTTGCCCGCTATGGGGGTCTGACCATCGTGATCGCTCGCTTCGTCCCCTTTATCCGGACGTTTGCACCGTTCCTTGCCGGCGTTGGAAAGATGAACTACCGGTGGTTTCTGGGGTATAACATTCTGGGTGCCATTCTGTGGGTCCTGGGGTTTGTGCTGGCGGGATACTTCCTGGGAAGCTTACCCGTAGTCCAGGATAACTTCAGTCTTATCATCTATGCAATCATCGGTGTCTCACTGCTTGCTGTCGGATCCGTTATCATGGGTATGGTCCGGAAAGCAAAGCCGGACCCGGCAGAAGAGCAGACAGAGGCAGAAAAGAAGGAATAACCCCATAGCCTGACCCAGAAAAAATCCACGGTTCTCTTTTTGGACAGAATGAAACATTTCCGGGGTTTTACTTTGGCCACATGGGTATCCTCCCCGGTGATATCTGCGGAAAACCGGTTTTCTCATTGAATACTTTTTCTCGGGGTGAACGGGGATTTATCCGGAGCCGTTTTCCCTGAGGGGAGAGTATATTTCAGGAACACGCAAAGTAGATCTACAAATCAGGAACATGTTCAGGAATTTGAATAATGCTGACTTTTGATGAATTACGGGATCTTGCCGGTGATTCCGGGCTTACCACATCCGAGGTTGAAGAATTCCGGAAAAAATTCGGCACTAATATCATGACCCCGCCGGTGCGGGAACCCCTGTGGAAACAGTACCTGAAAAAATTCGATGATCCGATTATAAAAATCCTGCTCTTTGCAGTTGCCGTCTCCGCAATTATTTCCCTTATCAAAGGAGGTGGTTTTTTAGATACCATCGGGATCATTCTCGCGGTACTGCTCTCGACCGGCATCTCCTTCTTTAATGAATACCGGAGCAGCAAAGAATTCGATGTGCTCAATGCACACCGCGATGATATGGCTGTCAAGGTGGTACGGGATGGTCATCCGGTCTCTGCTCCATCCCGGGATATTGTGGTCGGGGACCTCATCCTTCTAGAAGCCGGGGACGCGATACCCGCTGATGGGTGGGTATGCTCTGCTGAAGATATTTTCGCTGACGAGTCCGCATTCAGCGGTGAGAGCGAGCCGGTCCAAAAAGAGGTGACGGGGGGAGTCTTAAAAGGCTCATTTGTCACTGCAGGAAGAGGACAGATGATTGCCGGAGCGGTTGGTGACGCTGCCCAGATGGGGGTGATCGCTGCTTCTCTCGGCATCGACCATGCCACCCGGACCCCGCTCGAACAAAAATTAGAAGAACTCGCCCGGATCATCAGTAAATTCGGGTACACGATGGCAATTCTTATCTGTGTCACCCTGTTTATCCGGGGCATCCTGTTCGGGGATGTAACCGGGCTCAACATTGATTCGGCTAATAACATTCTCAATTATATTATGCTTGCAGTGGTGATCGTGGTCGCCGCTGTTCCCGAAGGGCTTCCGATGAGTGTCGCGCTCTCGCTCTCGCTTGCCATGCGCAAGATGACACGGGCAAACTGTCTTGTCCGCCGTCTTATTGCCTGCGAAACGATTGGATCTGCGACAACCATCTGTACTGATAAGACCGGGACCCTCACGAAAAACCAGATGGAGGTGGTGGCATCACCGTCTGGTAATCCTGTGAAGTCGGACAGTCTCCCGAAGACACCCGCGGAATGGATCACGTTCAATGCTGCCGTGAACGCTACTGCAAACCTGGAAGATCGGGAAGGGCGGTTCATTGTCATCGGGAACTCAACCGAGGGTGCATTACTCCGCTGGCTCCGTGAACATGCTCTTGACTACCTGAAGATCCGTGCAGGAACACAGGTTACCCGGCACTACCTCTTCGACGGAAGCCGGAAACGGATGTCCACTGTTGTGCACAGGGATGGCAGGTCCTGGCTTTTGGTGAAGGGAGCCCCCGAGATCCTTGCCTCTCTCTGTGTCAAGAAACCTGACCTCAGCGGGGTCAGCAACCTTGCTGCCCATGCAATGAGGACTCTTGCATTTGCCCATAAGGAAATTACCGATGGTGACGATAGCGAGACTGCCCTTGTATGGGACGGGTATGTCGGAATCCGCGATCCTTTGAGAGAGGGGATCGCAGAATCTGTGGCAAGGTGCCAGCATGCAGGCATCAGGGTCCGGATGGTGACCGGAGACAATCCCGAGACAGCACGGGCAGTAGCAAAGGAAGCCGGGATTTTGCACGGTGGAAGCGTCATAACCGGAACCGAATTCCGGTCGCTTCCAAAAGACGGACAGGTAACTGCAGCCCAGGTGATGGATGTGATGGCCAGGGCTGAACCCATGGATAAACTCCTCCTTGTCGAGGCGCTCCAGAAGAGCGGGAATGTCGTTGCCGTTACGGGGGACGGGACCAATGATGCCCCTGCACTCAAGCACGCAGATGTCGGGCTTGCTATGGGAATTGCCGGAACTGAAGTTGCACGTGAGGCGAGCGATATTATCCTTCTCGATGATTCCTTTGCATCGATCACAAACGCGGTGTGGTGGGGACGTTCACTCTACGAGAACATCCAGCGGTTCGTCCTCTTCCAGCTCACGATCAACTTCTGTGCCTGTATCCTGGTGTTCCTCGCAACGCTCCTTGGTTATCCTGCACCTTTCACCATCATCCAGATCCTCTGGATCAACATCATCATGGATACCCTTGCCGCGTTTGCTCTGTGTTCGGAGTCACCGCATGCCGGGCTGATGAACCGTTCACCCATCCCGCATGATGCGAATATTATCACCCCGTTCATAGGGATATCGATAGTCGTGACGGGTATGTTCTTTATCCTTGGGGGCATCCTCCAGATCACTACGGGTTTTATTGGCGGCACCACCGCTGCTGAGATCAACACCGTGTTCTTTGCAGCATTCATCATTGCAGCAGTCTGGAACGGCATCAACTGCCGGGCACTGGAAGGGAAGATGCCGCCATTTTTCCGGGGTAATCCGATATTTTTTGTTGTTATGAGTGCGATTGTAATCGCCCAGATCTTCATTATCCAGTATGGGGGGGCGGTCTTTGATACGGTGCCCCTGTCTGTTTCACAGTGGGTGACGATCATCATCGTATCAGCATCAGTACTCATCCTCGGCTTTGTGCTTCGCATCTCGTTCCGTTATCTCGGGAGAAGGAAAAATCAATTCGCGGCCTGACTGGATTTTTTTTTAAAAAAGGGCTCTGGAGAATTCCTTTTCCATTGCTATGAAATTCAGGATGCTGGTATGATTACGAAGAGGACCGTGCCTGTACCCCCATACCGCCCCTGCGCTGAGCGATGATGACAGAGCACCTGTCCGGGGGTTATCGCATCGGGGGAGCCACAGCGGCGGGGTGAAACCCCTTTGAGCGTATGCTTGTAATTGAGCATTTCCCCTGAAAATCAAAGTATTCAGA
>DATMWO010000041.1:0-4484 GCA_035562475.1 Methanoregula sp. | reverse complement strand
CAGTAGGGGCGAAGAGCTGGTCGTCGGAACGCTGGAAGACGATACCGACCTCTTTCCAGAGATCACTCCGCTCGCCACGGGTGATGGAGCGGCCACTCACCCAGATATCACCCTGTGATGGTATCAGGAGACCATTCAGGTGTTCAATCAGGGTGGACTTGCCCGAACCATTGGGTCCGCAGAGCGCGACGATCTCGTGCTTCAGGACCGAGAAACACATTTCGTGGATTCCCACGCTTCCGTCCGGATAGGTGTGACTCGCGCAGTCAACGTGGATCAGCTCCTTGTCCGGATCGACCGGTGGGCAATGGAGCGACCCCGGATCCCTGCGGATGATGGTCATGGCAGCAACCCTCCGGCAAGGGGAATAACCCATTCGGTGATGACAATCGCAAGGGTTGAGAGCGCGAGGATAGCATACCCGGCAAACCCCGGGGACGGGATGGTGGTCCGGGCACTGTATGACCCGGCTCCATGGTAGCCCCGGGCGACCATTGCCTTGTTCACCCGTTCAGCCCGTTCAAACGACCTGATAAAGATGAGCCCTGCAACTTCTGCGAAGAGCTTTCCCTGTACGCGGATTGAATGGATAAGGCCCCCGCCCCGGGACCGGACTGCCTTGAGCAGGGAGCCGGTCATCGTGAGGGTCAGGAACAGGAAGCGGTAGGCCATCAGGAATATCTGGTCGAGCGGTTCGGGGAAGAGCCGGTAGATCATGCCGGAGAAGTGCTCATACCGGGTTGTCATGAGGAAAAAAAGCGAGAAACTGATGGATATCAGGGCTTTTAAGAGCAGGGTTACGAACAGCAGGAGCCCGTTGTCGGTCAGGGTAAGGGTGAAACCAGGGAGAGGGATAGAGAAGAGTGCTCTACCGGGCTCTGTCCACATCATTATCCCAACGAGGCTGAAGACAAAGATCACCGGCATCGTGTACCACTGGAAAAGCTTTTTTACCGGCAGGCCGGCCAGCCGGTAGACGAGGAGTATGAGCCCGTAGAGAATGGCGAGGATCACAAGGCTGCGGGTAAGCGTGATCATCAGGACAATAAGGATGAGCATGAAAAATTTTGTCCACGGGCTTACCCGGGAGAAGAAAGAGTCCTGCCGCTCGGCATACGAGGTGATGAGATCGAGGTCCGGGATATGCTCGGAGATCATAGCAGTGCTCACGGTCAGATCGTCTCCTGCTGAGATGACTGTACCCGGTCATTCCTGTACACGGTAGTGCTGTCAGGATGCCGGCATCCTTCATCGTGGGTAATCTTTCCGCAGGTCCCCTGCTGCGGGTGCCCCATTGCGCGGCACATCGTGTCGATTGCCGACCTGGAGACAAAGCTCTCGAACCGGGAGACTTCCTGGCAGGCCTGTTCATCAGTGAGACCAGACCTGACAAAGATAAGGCTGAGGATACGGTGACGCTTTATCAGGAATGTAACGAGCCGGGTCCCTGCGTCCGTGAGGACGACTCCATGGTAAGGTATATGCGAGAGATATCCGGCTTCGGCAATCTCGGTGATTGTCTTGGTGATGGTTGAGGGATCAACCCTGAATCTCAACGCAATATCATTGGTCTTTACGGTCCCGCCCCGCTCGAAGATAAATTTAAGATATTCCACTTTTCGCGGCGAGAGTTCGAGACCGTCCGTTGTCTCCATAGGTATTTGATAGCCGGGTGATAATAAAAAAGTTTGGCCTAATCCCAAATTTTTTATCAGGGTTTTTCAATGGTTTCTTTATGATGGAATACCGTTTAAATGATTCAACGGTCCCGGCAATCGGGTTGTATTGTGCGAAGCAGGGTTTTTTGACAACCGGAGCTTCCAAAACGAATTCATACAGAATAATTATTCTGGCATGTAAAGAAAATTCCCTTGTGAAAGGGAAAAGAAATGACATGAATTGTGTTCTATCAGAATTTTTTCAGCAAGTTTAATCTGCGTAATACCTCAATTTTCCGGCAGGTTTTTACCCCCTGGTGACCACAATGATGATGAAATGGGCATGAAGGAAGAAAGAGCGCAAACGTAAAAAGAAAAAGATGTCTGCACGCTTTTAAAAAATCCCTTAAAAACGAATTTTTCTAGGTAACAACCGCTTTTTTAAAACGCCACCATGCCAGTGTAAACATGAGTGCGGTAAATATTACGAGACCGAAGTACGAGATAAGGACAATCGATGGGGTGTACTGGTAGTGTTTCCCCACAGCAATGAAATCAGGGCCAATGGCAAAATACCGGATCCCGGTGATCAGCAGGGTCATGGGATTATACATTGCGAGTGTTTTTAGAAACTCCGGGAGTGCATCAATAGGGTAGAGAGCGTTGCTGGTAAAAAATATCGGCAGGGTTAACAGGGTAACAACCCCCTGCAGTCCCTCAGGACTCTCCATCGAAATGGCAATTGCCGCAGAAAGGAACAGGAATCCGAGGGCAAACATCGCCACAAAAGCAAGGACCCCGGCAACTCCAATGATGATCTCCACTACGGTGAACCCGGCAAAAAACGCTGCACCGATCAGGATGCCAAAGATCATGATGATGATTGCCTGGATAAATGATTTTGTAACTCCCGAGAGCCCGATCCCGAAGATTATATGGTTCCTGTTCATAGGGCTTGCAAGAATCTCGCGCATCAGACCCCAGTTTTTATCAAAGAGGATCACAATCCCGCCAAAGAGGCTGGTAAACAGCGTTGTCATAGCGATGATACCTGCCGCCATAAACGTCAGATAGTCTACCGTGAGAACATCCGGCGGAACAGGGATCCCTGCCATCATCTGGTCAAAATTGCTTGACATGGCAATGCCAAAGAAGGCAAGCCAGAGTGCTGGCTGGAGGAGCGAAGAGACCAGGAGCGTCTTGAACCTGACGAAGCGGATCATATCCCGCCAGTAGATCGTAGTAAATCCCATGGGCATGTTACCGCCCTCCCGCCCGCATCGTGAGCAACGCAGTCTTCCCGGTCGGTTCGTCCCTGAGGTCTTTTCCGGTATAAAACACAAAGACATCATCCATGGATGGTTTTTTTAAGTTGATTGTTGAGCTGTCAATCCCCGCATTACGCAGGGTGTCTATGACAATGGGCAGGACCTTTGTCCCGTCCTCGGTAACCATCAGGACAAATCCTTTCGTCTTGACCTTCACATCGCGGACACTGGGGAGATCTTTTAGAAGCTGTATGGCGGCTTCATTGTCGCTTGTCTCCATATAGATAAGATCCTGCCCGAGCGTGTTCTTGAGTTCCCAGGGTTTTCCGGATATGATTATTTTTCCCTGGTCGATAATGCTGATCCGGTCCGAGAGCTGGTCTGCCTCGTCCATGTAATGGGTGGTAAGAAAGATGGTTGTACCCTCATCATTCACCCCTTTGATGTATTCCCACATCCTCATCCTTGTCTGCGGGTCCAGTCCAATCGTGGGTTCGTCCAGAAAGAGTACTTTCGGGCGTGTCATCAGTCCGCGGGCAATCTCGAGGCGGCGCTTCATGCCGCCGCTCAGGTTTTTTGTGCGTTCATCTTTTTTTGCATCAAGCTGAACGAGACGGAGGAGTTCATCGATCCGTTTTTTGCGATCTTCACGGGGCATATTATAGAGTCTGCCATGAAATTCGAGAATTTCCCAGACTGTCATATCACGGTCAAGGGTAATATCCTGGAAAACAATGCCAATGGATTCACGGACTTTCTGAGGATCGTTTGTTACATCATACCCATCAACCGTCGCTGTGCCTTTTTGTTTTGCAAGCAGGGTGATAAGCACATTGATTGCGGTGCTTTTTCCGGCACCGTTCGGCCCGAGGAAAGAAAAGATTTCTCCCCTTTTTACCGAGAAACTGACGCCGTCTACTGCCTTGAATGTCCCGTAGGAGTGCTCAAGATTTTCCACCCTGATGATTATCTTGTCGTTACCTTGTACCTGTTCAGGCATGCTGATTCACCTCCGCAATGAATTTTTCGACCCAGCTCCTTTCTGCACACAAATGGGCGAGGGCACGGTCAGAAAGTGCCAGGAGAAAATAGGGTTTCTTGGTCTTTTCATGCTGAATGCGATGAGTTTTGATATGTTCAATGGCATTGTCAAGTGCCTTTATGCGCTCATTCAGGCATGCAATTGTTTCTGAAGTTGACAGGAGCTGGAGATGTGCTACACCAAGATCGAACGGTGAAACGATCCGTTGATTCTGTGAGAGCAGGGAGCTGACTTTCGCTCTCATCTGCTGCTCCCCCTCCAGCGTGATAGTATACACTTTCCGTGACGGTTTATTTTCCTGTTGCCGGCAGGAGCTTACTATCAGGTTCCGGCTCTCAAGACGTTTTAGTACATAATATATGGAAGAAAACCCGATGTCCGTCCAGTGCCGCATCCCCCGTTCCTCGATGATCTTCTCTATCGTATATCCATAGAGCGGTTTTTCACAGAGTAACCCAAGGATGGCTGCTTCACGTTCATTCATTCCGGGATCTGAATATTCCATATGTATAATAT
>DATMWO010000040.1:0-3542 GCA_035562475.1 Methanoregula sp. | reverse complement strand
GAGAAGTAATCGCTCCATAGGACATCCACAGTATCCCGATGCAAAGGACTCCAAGGATTATCCGATCTTTGATTTCCGACCAGCTGATAATCATCACCTCTGAACTATAGGCCGGTATTTATTATTATTCTTGCTTTGTGGAAATCCTCATCCAGAATAGATTGTACCGACGACCGAAAGATCTAAGGTACAGTGTCTCCTAACTTTGATGTGTCGTCAAATAGAAAGGAGACAATTAAGAAATCAGCGAGCCGGAATATCAGGTTTATCCAAGCAGCCATTTCAGTCGTAAAGTCAACTCATCTCAAACCGTATTCCTGTAAATTTTCAAAGAAGGTCTACACACAACACCAGCTGCTTGTCTTGGTTTTATTCAAAGATTTTCGTAACCAGCACTACCGGGAATTTATTGAAGATGTCGGAGATATGGAGGGAGTCCAGGAGATCCTTGCTCTCTCCGTAATACCCCATTTCACAACGCTCCAGAAATTTATCAGTCGGATAAAAACTCTCTACCTTCGGTTCACCTTCAGGAAAACGGTAAACCTGTTCTACTCCAACGACGAAAATATTCCGATAACGGCTATCGACTCTTCCGTATTTACGAGCGGGTACTGCAGCCACTATTTCTCAGAAAGAACCGGTAAGATCCGAAAACATTTCCTGAAGACTTCGATCTCAGTTGATACCTATCAACAGGTGATTACCGGATTTGTTGCCTCGAAAAGCCGTGTCCATGATACCCGACATGCCGAGAAATTACTCCGACAATGTCATAAAACCCGGAAGTCTGATTATTACGTTATGGATAGAGGATACGATTCTGAAGCAATTCATCGATTGATCCGGGAAACCCTTCATGCAAATTCGGTTATCCCCATCCGCTCCTGGAAAAATGAGGTTATCGGGGGTACTTACCGTCAGGAAATGGCTCAACAGTTCAATGACAGTATTTATCCTAGACGACAACTTGTGGAAAATAAATTCTCCGTCCTGAAAAGAAAGTTCAACGGCGATCTCAAAGCAAGAAGATACCTCATTCAGATGAAAGAAATCGCTAACAAAATGATTGTCTGTAACCTTCACAGGTTCTTACATTTTCTCATGGGGCGTGTCCTGCAGCTCCTGATCCGGAATATGACAATCCCTTCAGGATCGGTAAAAGTTTTCTGCTGATGTCAGCCAGATCGTTTTCTGCGAGATTTTTAAAAAGAACTCTTAAAAGCCTCGAAAAATAAGTAAAAAAGACACCCGGAAGATCCCTCCCCTCAACCTGCTTGTAAGAAAAATCCCGTTTTTTTACCATGTTTGCGTGCTTTTTGCATCATCATGCTTTTTTTGTATCCCCTATATACCCCCTTATTGCAGTCCGGGTCGTGCTGTCAAGGATAACCGAGAAGTCAAGGTCCACAACAAAGACCGGGAAAAAACCATTCAGCGTGTTTCGCTTTATTGTGTAGATCTTGGTTTCAAGCAACCGGGTTGTCGTTTCAGCGCGATTTTCAGGATTTGTGTTCCCGGCTCCGACCGTGTTCAGGAGATCCAGAAGAACATTTTCTTTGTAATCAAAGAGCCTGTCCGCCATTGTCCGGCTCGTGTTACCGTGGATAGAACGGATAATGAAATACTGGCTGATGGCGAGGAGTGCGAGGAGGGCTACGAGATTTCCCAGTTTTGTGAGTTGTGACTCGTCAAGAAACGCCTGGAGAGTAAGTCCGGGAAGAAGAATGATCGTGGTTAAAAATAACACCAGAGCAATCAGAAACCCTATGAGGAACAGAACGGTTATAATCCGGGGGGGGAGGTTTTCCTGGATGAGCCTGCGTTTGACCTGCTCTACACTCTTCACATATTTCATAGAGAATGGTTCCACTTTCCATACCAGAAGATAAAACACGATGATTATCACACACTGGGAAATTACAATGATCGTAGTCCGTATCGGGAGTTCCAGGGTTGTGTAAGCCCGGATCGCATAGAGAATATCGATGGTGAATATCAGACTGATCCCCAGCGATAATGTCCTGCTGTTGATGAAAAGGGAATTGATAAACAATTTCGTAAAACGGGCTGTTCCCGATGTCAGCCCTATCTCCTTAAGCCAGCTCCGGAACCGGGAGATATCGGCTTTCGGGAGCCCCGCATTTTTATTAAAATTCTGGGGTATCAGAAGGGTGATGAAATAATACATGTTGAGATAAAAACTGGCAGCGATAAAAAGATACAGATAGTCATGCCGGAGAAGAGAATAGATTGCGTTGATTCCGATGCACAGGGAAAGAATACCCATATGAATTCGGGAATTACCCTGTTCTGTCATCAGACCTGCACGGTTTTTCCGGACTGCAGACAGTTCATCACTGATGACCTGACTGAGAGGGATCTCTGACGGGGAGCTGGTTACAACATCCGAAGACGGAAGTGCCATTTAGTAGTGCGTGGGGTTTGTAACTATAAATATCGTAGGAAAAACAGGCATTCGTGGGAATTTTTTAAAATATTTTTTTCTTCCACATCAGCAGGCCCATTGCTACCGAAATTATCACTGAAATACCAAAGATGATCTCAAAGGCAAGAGGTTTGTCGGATAAGGGAATATCTATCACATTCATTCCGTAAAAACTTGCAATCATGGTCGGTACCGCGATGATGATCGTTACCGATGCTAAAAATTTCATCACGATGTTAAGATTATTTGAGATAATCGTGGCAAAAGCCTGGGTCATCCCGTTCAGGATATGCAGGTAGATCTGTGACATCTCCATTGCCTGCTTGTTCTCGATGATAACGTCTTCTAAAAATTCTGCATCCTCCTCGTACATCTTCAGCGGTTTTGAGCGCAGGATGCGTTCAAGAACTGCCTCGTTGTTTTTGAGCGATGTTGAGAAATAAATCAGGCTCTTTTCCAGTTCCATCATCTGGAAGAGCTCCACATTCTTCATGGAGCGGTGAAGCTCAACTTCAATCCGTGAGATCGATCGTTCAATCTGGCGCAGGTGGCTGAGATAGTCAGATGCATTGCGGTAGAAGATCTGGAACATGAACCGGGTTCGTTTTGCTGTGGTAAAATGCCGCACTTTCCCGGCAACAAAATCGTCCAGGACCTGAGACTTGCGGCTGCAGACCGTGACCAGGTAGTCTTTGGCGATGATGATTCCCAGCGGATGCGTGGTTAAGGTCTTGATCTCTTCAAATTCAGTCATCACCGGAATATCCATGACAATCAGGACGACATCATCTTCTGCATCAATGCGGGGACGTTCCTCTTCATCAAGGGCTGCTTTTAAGAATTCGGGGGGTATGGTGCATTTCTCTGCAACGAACGCCAGTTCGGCTTCTGTTGGTTCGTATAACCGTATCCATGCATTCTCGCAGATCTCGTCAATTTTTTCAGTTATTGACGGTTCCTGCTCTTTTTTTGTCTTAAAGATCTGCATCAAGGTCAAACCCCTCCTGCATCAGTAGTTTAATTAAAAAGGGAAATTTCAAGCGGTATCTCTTGAAAATACCCTTCCTGTTCCTGTACTCATCATCATTACGCT
>DATMWO010000039.1:0-6448 GCA_035562475.1 Methanoregula sp. | reverse complement strand
TATCGGGGTCGAGCACGAACGTCATATGTTCGTCGAGCCCGGTAAAGATCGTGCAGCGAAAGCCCGTCTCTCGTGCAAGCCCGATAAGTCGCGTGCGGTCATGGATCTGCACTTTCCCCGGGTAACGGTACGTTTCCTTTACAGTTGCAATCACTTTGGACGCCACGATTGTACGCATCAGACCCTTACCTGCCGAATCAGGCGTGATTTCGAGCAGCTCATACCCGTCACCCGTGTCCCGCACCAGGTAGCGGCTCAGGAAATAGACCTTGTCACCGCAGGGTTTTGTTGCAGCATACCCGACCTGCTTGCACTGTTCAGGAAAGATCATCTGCCGGACCTCCAGTAGTTGACCAGGCCGCCCGCTGCAAGGATCTCCTGCATCCGTGGTGAGAGCGGGCAGGTGGTATACTTCTTGCCCTCTGCCTCAACCCATCCTTCTGCAAGGTCGAACATCACGAGACTTCCCTGCGTGCAGGAGAGATTACATTCGATAAGCGGGAGCCCGACATTGATTGCATTCCGGAAAAATATCCGGGCAAAGGATGGCGCCACCACGGCAACCACGCCGGCCTCCCGTATGGCAATCGCTGCCTGTTCACGGGATGACCCGCAGCCAAAATTTTTTCCTGCCACGATTACGGCACCGTTCAGGCGGCTGGCGAGCGTAGGATCGAGATCTTCGAACACGTGTTCAACCCAGAGACTATGATCCTTTGTCCGCAGGTAGCGCCCGGCGATAACCAGGTCAGTGTCAATATCTGCACCGACGCAGACTGCCCGCCCTTTTCCCTTCATGAGCCCGCCTCCGGCTCGGTTATTTCTCCTTCAAGCGCACTGGCTGCGGCCGTAGCAACCGAGGACAGGAAAATCTCCCCGCCAACCCCCATCCGGTTTTTGAAATTCCGGTTGGCTGTCGATAAACAGACCTCACCTTCACCCAGTACACCCATATGGGATCCAAGGCAGGGACCGCAACCCGGCGTCCCGATAGTGCACCCGGCCTCCACAAGATCTGCAAGGACCCCGGTCCGGAGTGCTTCCTGCAGCACGGCACGGGAAGCCGGAACAATGATAGTGCGGATCGCAACATTCTTCCCTTTCACAACCCGGGCGAACCGTGCAAGATCCGTGTAGCGGCCATTGGTGCAGGTACCTACAAAAACCTGATCGAGCGGCTGCCCGGCGAGATCATGCACGGGTTTTACGGTGTCCACCCTCGGAGGCACAGCAATGACCGGGACAATATCTGAAAGATCGAAATCAAGCTCCCGGATATACCTGCAGGTCTCCAGCTCCTGGGGTTTTACCGTTTGACCTGCCGTTGCAAGATACTGCACGGTTATGTCGTCTGCATAGAACATCCCGGCCTTCGCCCCGGTCTCAACAGCAAGGTTGCAGATCGTGAGCCGGTCGTCCATGGGCAGGGCAGCAGTACCTTCACCAGTAAATTCCAGCGCCTGGTAACTTGCACCGTCCATACCGAGTTTGCTGACGTAGGTAAGTGCAAGGTCTTTTGCCTCGGCTGCACCGGTAAAAGTTCCGGAAAGGTGCATCCCTATTGATTCCGGAACCCGGAACCATGTCTCCCCGGTCATCCAGATCGCCGCCATATCCGTGGCACCGACACCGGTGGCAAATGCCCCGAAAGCCCCGAGCGTGCAGCTGTGGGAATCAGCGCCGACCACGACCTCACCAGGAAGCACGATTCCCTCGCTCATGATCTGGTGACAGATCCCACTCCCGATATCAGAAAAATGCAGGAACGAACTGCGGGCGAACTCACGCAGCTCGTGCTGGAGCGTCGCAGTTGTGCTGTTGTTTGCCGGCACGATATGATCGAAAAGGATGTGAATATGTGCCGCATCCTGTATCCTCTGCTCACCCATACTTTTCCAGGCTTCAAGAGTAAGTACCCCGGTACCGTCATGGACATAGGCCCTGTCGACCACCCGGTCAACATATTCCCCGGCAGTCCCGTGAAGTATCCGCTCTGATAACGTTCCCATCAGGTATTCTCCTCTTTGGCTTTCCGGATCAGTTTTTTTAAGACTTCGGGAGTGATATTGCATTTATGCTCTGATTTATCCTTGACAAGGTCAAGGACCCGGCAGACCTGCTTGTCAGTAAGTTCGCAGCCAATCGATGCCACCACATGTTCAAGCGCTTTCTTGCCCGTATGTTTCCCGAGAATGAACCTGCGTTCGCTCCCGACCATATCTGGCGGGAAGTATTCGTATGAAGACGGGTCTTCAAGAATTGCCGCGATGTGGATACCACTCTCGTGCGAGAACGCAAGTTCACCGGTGACGGGCTTGTTCCTCGGGAGCGTAATGCCGGAGAATTTTTCGACCATGTGGGAGAGTTCGGTCAGGTGCGAGAGATCGTACCGATCAATACCCCCTTTCATCCGCAGGGCTACGAGCACTTCTTCCAGCGATGCATTGCCGGCCCGTTCACCAATGCCGTTCACCGTGGTGTGGAGCTGGAAGGCCCCGGCTTCTGCAGCAGTAATTGTGTTTGCAACCGCACAGCCCATATCGTTATGGCAGTGAGCACAGAGCGGTTTGTCCACCGATGCAACCAGTTCGGTCATGACCCGCTGCATCTCAGTCGGGATCAGGCAGCCAACGGTGTCGGCAAAGCTCATCAGCACTGCACGATGCTCTGACGCACGATGATACACCTCCTTCAAGAAGGGAAGATCCGTCCGGGACGCATCCTCGGCTGCAAACCGGACCTTCACCCCGTGATCCGTGGCATAATCGATGATCACGAGGGCATCCTCAAGCACCTGTTCCCGGGTTTTTTTGAATTTGAGCCGGACATGCAGCTCGGATGTCGGGATAAAGATGCTTACCATGTCCACATTGCAGTCTATCGCCGTTGCAACATCCTGTTCCCGGGCCCGTGCAAACCCGCAGATACGGGCACCGAGCCCGAGATTTGCTACGGCCTTTACGCACTCCTTCTCATGGGGGGACACTGCAGGGAACCCGGCTTCGATCACTTCAACCCCTATGGTATCCAGCATCCGGGCAATCCTTACCTTTTCTTCACAGGAGAACGAGACACCCGGTGTCTGTTCCCCGTCTCTGAGCGTTACATCGCAGATCTCAATATTCCACGGTTTCATGGCTGCTTCCTTCCGGACAGGTCCCTTCAATCACCAGCGTTCGTGGCCTGTCCGTGACCACAAGCTCCTGTTTCAGTGTCAGTTCATCTTCGGCACGGCAGAGAACCGGGTCTGCCCAGCGGATATAGGGAACCGGATTATAAGCCGGCTGTTTGCCGGTCATTGCCGTGCATTTGTTATTCATCACTATGCAGAGCAGCGGGAGCTGCTTTTCATACACGTCGATGAGTGCGTTCAGGCCGGAGTGCAGGAGGGCATAATCACCGATAAGGGCAACCTGCGTACTCCGTGCGGCTACTGCGATGCTTGCACCCATGCCATAACTGGCAACACCGAGTTCGTACGGAGGGTTCATCCCCATTACCGAACACCCTGCATCACAGATCACCCTCATGTTCCGCTCCTTCAGGAGGTTTATCATGCATTTGAACGGACAAGCGGTGCAGAATGTGCGGTGGTATCCGCGGTCTTCCATTGCCTGGGGGCGTTTCTGGGGCAGCGGGGGCTGGAGACCACGGTGGTCACGGACAAAGGTCCGCCCCTGTTCATGCACACGGTGCATCCCGGCGGCCTGCACCGGCAGAGGATTTACGGTCACGATCCGGGTATTCCCCTCTGCTGCACCAACCCCTGCGGGTTCTCCCTTCCACTGGTTCAGTACGGATCGGTCAGACCAGGCAAACATCGTGCGGTAGAGTTCCTCGGCAGCGGTGACCCTGCCGTTCATGGTCCAGGTCCGGTCGGAGAGCCTCCCTTTCCAGTCATGCCGGGGAACGGGATTATCCGTTACCTCCGCTTCCAGGATCTGTGGAGTAAGGCGGAGCATCGCCACCCGGGAGAACTCCTCGGAAGCTCCAAGTGCCGCCTCTACACCGGCATAACAGGTGGATTTGTCCGGTTCGATAACCGGTAGTTCCGCGAGCTCCCCGTAATAGCGTGAGTCCTGGGCGGTCTGCGAGCCCCTGGCTTCCGGGTCATCTCCCACTACAAGGATCACCCCGCTGATGAGTCCCTGTGCTGTTGCCTGGAGCAGGGGATCGGCACAGGCATTCACCCCCACATTTTTGATGATGACCGCTGCACGCCTGCCGGAGAGGGAATCCCCAAGGGCATATTCCAGCGCAGTCTTCTCATTGATCACCAGCTCTGCCTGTGTCCGCTCGCCAAGTTCGGTGATAGGAAAACCCGGCACGGTATACTGCCGGTCAGTGCAGGCAAGGAGTGCCCGGGTAATTACGTCAACACCTTTCATTGGTCTCTCCCCGGGACAAGATCGCAACCTGCACAGTTCGTGCACATCGTAACTGCAAGTTTTGGATCAAGGCCGGCCCTGGCAAGAGCCTGTTCATGCATGGCAAAGATTTTCATCAGCCGTTCCGCAGAAGGCCGGGGTGAGCCTGCAAGCCCGGCTACCGGATTGAGCGGGCGCAGAACAGGAATCACCCCGAGCGAGGTCAGCTTTTTGATACAGGTTTCCAGCTCTGCATCAGTCTCCCCCAGACCCACGATGACGTTGGAAAAGACACGGTTTTTCCCGAACAACTTCACCGAGCGATCAAGTACCTGCCAGAGCACCCCGTAATCCAGACCCGGGCACATCTGGGAAAACAGTTCCGGGGTTGCCGCTTCGAGATTGAATTTCACCTCAGCCACACCCAGCTCCTTTAACCGGTCGGGTGTCGATGTTGTAGGGTAGATGGAAACACCAACCGGCAGGTTAAACGAAGCGAGGTGTTTTACCACCTCAAGCACATAGGCCTCTTCTTCTTCAATGCTCGTGAGGACACCACTTGTAATGGAGATTGCATGGATATGGTCACGCACTGATTCCACCATCGCTGTGATCTCTTTGATGGTCTTGCGTTTTCCCCCGATACGGGGGACTGAACAATAGCTGCAGGAGAAAATGCAGCTACCGGTTACGGTGATAAAAGCCTGGTCAGGGCAATGGAACCCGGGTTCCAGCAGGTGCCCGGAGATTTTCTGTCCTTCAAAGAACAGATCGGCAGTCCCGTTTCCGCGGTGTGCAATCTCGATGCTGCTTACCGGGCTGAGCGCAAGCTTGACCCGGTGGCTTCCCATGGCAAAAAAAACCGCACCGCTGCCACCGGCACCGGGTCCTGCTGCTGAGCGGGCGATATAGTGTTCTGCCGGTTCACCGGTCAGGTGTGCCTGACCAACAGCCAGAAGCCGGGCTTTCAGGTCCGTCCACTGCATAATTCCAGCGCCTCCTCGTACCGGGTGTAAAACGGGATGGCTGCAACCGCCCCGATGATACCCCTGCCATTAAGGATTATCTGCAGGTTTTTGTCAACCAGGTTCCCGAGCACTCCTGGTTCGATCTCTCCCCGTTTGACATTTCGCCCGTATGCAAGCAGTTCTTCTGACGGGGTAAACCCGGTATAGACCGCCATCCCTGTTTTTTGGGAGAGGGTGTACCGTTCGAGAAGCTGGCGGAACCTTTCGGTCAGTCCCAAGGTGTCAGTAGTCGCAAACTCAACCACAATGCTCACACAGTTCTTTGTACGGTACGGTACCGGGAAGAGCTGGACTATCGTGTGCGAGAGATATACCGAATGTTCATCCTCAACCGCCTTTGCAATAGTGTGGACAAGCGTCCACGTGGCACCCTCATCGGGGGTGTCCGTATCGTCAACGCCGATAAGGACCCGCTGCATGCGGGGCAGCCATATCGTGGAACCGGCAACTTTTCCCCCCCCGGATTCATCGCACCTGCTCCGCAGGACACCAGCTGCATCAGAACGGCAGGCAGCTGCTCCAACACCACCACCACCCATCCCGATGTAGGTGACAGCGATCTCAGATGAATCGACAACGCATGAGGAGATACCGGCCGGAAACCGGGATCCTTCAAGAGCAAGGTCCACAGTATCCGGCGTTACCAGGTACCGCATGGTCCGGCCAACACAGCGGACATTTTTTACCACCGGGCTTTTAGCATAGTGGTGCTTTGACCACATTGCCCCGCCAACACAGTCAAAGAACTCAATGATCTCCACATGACTGCCTGTTTCATCAGCTACTGCCACGATCCGCGGGTAGTGGATGACATACGGTTCAGGGATGTTTATCATAGTGTCCAGCCACCTCAATTCCTTTGATGTCCCGTAGTACCACATTCCAATAACACCATTGGTTCATCATGGCCGCTTTACCAGTGCTTCGGGCAATGCATCGGCCGATGATCGCTGATGTACCATTGAATCCGCCCCCCAGGTTATAGATCGGGCTACAAAGAGGTTGGAATCGGGGATGCACGTACTTGTGGGCCGGGGTGATCATGTTATCGCC
>DATMWO010000038.1:0-4090 GCA_035562475.1 Methanoregula sp. | reverse complement strand
GACTTATTATCTGCCAAAAAGGATGGTTGAACCTGCTGTTTATCTTACCCCGACCGACAACTGGATTTCCTTTCATGTCAGGTACGTGACCCGGGTGAAAGAACGGCGGGCATTCCGTACCCGCATTTCCGAGATGATCCTCCAGAAAGTGCAGGAATATCCCGATATCAGTATCTCCTCAACGACAACCACGGTAACCCTGGCACAATCCCGTGATGATCCGAATTCAGGTATCGGGTTAAAATAGCAATAATTCTGATGTCTGGGTATCACTTAAAAAAACAGCCCGGGATCGTCGCACCGGAAGCACCAATATAAAAGCAAAGACCCCCAAAAAACATGATTAAGAGACTATCAGCCTGTTCCCGCGAAATCTGAATGGTTAGCTGAGTATGCCTATGAAATAAAGTAAGCAAGAGAAGGGGTCTAAAAAGATGAATGCAGGACATACACTCTAATCTCCCCAATTCAGGCTCCGTTTTCACATTTTGGGAGGCTTGTAGACATAATTTAAGAAAAAAACGTGCCTGTCCTTTGGGAAATCCTCTATTTTCTGTCCATTTAGCTATCGGGGGCTATTTTGGAGATTAAAATGATCCGCTAATAGCACCTGTCGGGAGGCAAAACTCCGCTCAAATGGCCTGAAGCAGGTAAAAATGGGAATTGGAAAAAGCTCCATAAAAATTATCCTCTCATTGGTGTTCTGTCAGGGTTTGTGGGTTCCGAGGGTATATAGTCTGAGGCAAAAAACAGCTCGATTTTATGGGCTTTGGAAGCCATCAGGTGAGATGCAAAGCTCCCTTATTTCGGCAAACAGCGCTATAATTGGACGTATTCTCCACATGAACAGAAAAGGGTGGATTTACAGGCTTTTTCAAAAGAGGAAGGGGAATTTTGGAGAAAATCGGAGCCCGTATTGGGTTTATTTCACTCATCTTGAGCTTTGAATGGGGTGGATGTACGTGTTGGTGGTGAAATCACTAAAAGGAAAATATCCTGACGAGACTGAGGGTATACCCTAACCGGGGTTATTCGTCCGTATGTCACACCGCTCAAGATCCATCCTAAGATGATAAGAAAAAGGAATTTATTTTTGAAATTACAGAATTATGCCTTTTTGGCACTCCGGACAACAAAACCCATAATGACGCTGAGTATCCCCCAGACTACAAAATAGGTACCGAGGAGAAGGACGAGAAGAGCTGCACCAATGACGGGACCGGCAATAATAAGGCAACCCAGGATAATTGAGAGGATACCCTGGAGTGCAAACAGTCCCCGGTGAGTCATCTCTTTTTCGGAAATTGCAAGGACCAGACCAAGTATACCCCCTATTAAAAGAGCAATACCTGCGAGGATGAAGATTGCTTTGCCCATTACATAGGGTGAGAGAATTGTTGCAATTCCAAAGAAGAATCCGATGATCCCGAGAATTGCGAGAAGTATCGAACCTTTCAGACCTCCCGGGGCAACCGCTGACATCATGATTGCGCCGAACGATACGATCACGAGGAAGATACCAATGAGTTCTATCATGATCAGAGTTGTCATCTGGGGAAAGAACGCAATTAAGAGTCCGAAGACTATTGCGAGCAATCCAAGGAGTACGAAAGACCCCCACCTGAGGTCAGTAACCTGACCCTCATTTGCACTATAAACTGCCATATAAATTACCAAAGTACTCCTCTGAAGTCTTTGTATTTATATGTTACCTCGAATAACGAGGACAATATAGTTTTTCTCGAATCTGGAAAACCCAATTGACCAGATACCTATGTAATTGACAGGAAAATGTGTACTACGGATTGTGGAATTTATTTCTGAGAAATACCCCAGAAAGAGCCAAAAACGGAGTATGGAAAATATATCAGAATGATACATTACCCGGAGACCCATAAAAGCCAGGAAAAATCAAAAATACAACACTTCTGGTAACATCACCGGATAGTCTGCCGTAGAAAAAAAGACTTATAAGAAAAATCTTTACCCTATCGACACAAAGGGGAGGATACCGACAGGGTTCTGGCACAGCTCTGTTTGCTGAGATTGTGGTGGGGGATTATGAAGAATAAAACTACGGTGAAGCGCGATGCATTTGGTATTGCGAGATTTATTTCAGAGTATAAAACAAATGAGCAGCGCAGACAGGAAGGTAAATCCCTGCGGGAAAAGGTCCCCCGGGTGTCGCAGGCTGAATTTGAAGTGGCTCCGGACCGGACCGATCCGGTGAAGGTAATTAAAAAGTCAAGTGAAGGAAGGCTCGAACACCTCATACCCATCCGCTATGGACGAATGTCAAAGAGTGTCTTTGCCTTTTATCGTGGCACGGCTTCACTTATGGCAATGGACCTTGCACAGACACCAACATCCAATATCCGGGTCCAGGCCTGCGGTGACTGTCATCTCTCCAATTTCGGGCTGTTTGCAACTCCCGAGAGGAACCTTATCTTTGATATCAATGATTTTGATGAGACCCTTCCCGCCCCCTTTGAATGGGATGTCAAGCGTCTTGCGACTAGTTTTTATGCAGCTGCCATGGATAATGATTTTTCAGAAAAGGATTGTAATACGATTACAAGAACCTGTGTCCGGGCATATCGTGAGGCAATCGCCAATTTTTCCACGATGAAAGTGCTCGATGTATGGTATGCCAAACTTGATATCGATACTATCATTAAAAATGCGCCCGATGCTGCGGCAAGACGAAACAGGGAACGTATGGCAATTGAGGCAAGAGCACATATAGCGGAGTACGTATTTCCCAAAATTACCAAGGTCCATGATGGAAGGCGGCTCATTGTCGATGAGCTTCCCCTCGTATACCATCCGCCTCCTGAAGAGCAGGTTCCTGAAGCAATAATTGATGCATTTCAACAGTATCGCGAAACACTTCCCTATGAACGAAGGGTGCCGCTGGATCGGTATCATATCGAGGATGTTGCCTATAAAGTCGTCGGTGTCGGGAGTGTGGGGACCCGGTGTGGTGTACTGCTCCTGATGGCAGAAGAGAATGATCCCCTTCTTCTTCAGGTCAAAGAGGCGAATGCTTCCGTCCTTGAACCGTACGCGGGAAAAAGTCAATTCGATCACAAAGGAGAGAGGATTGTGGTAGGCCAGCGCCTGATGCAGTCAGCGAGTGACATGCTGCTCGGATGGGCGACCGGAAAAGAAAAACGCCATTTTTATATCCGGCAGCTCCGTGACATGAAATTCTCCTTCGATATATCTGCAGCTACGCCACAACAGTTATCCAATTATGCTGAAGTGTGCGGCTGGACTCTGGCACGTGCCCATGCCCGATCCGGTGATGCTTCGATGATCTATGGGTATATCGGGAAATCCGACACCTTTGATAAGGCAATCGGGAACTTTGCAGAACTGTATGCTGAGCAGACCGAGCGGGACTGTGAGCTGTTCCTCGATGCAATAGAATCGGGTGAGATTCAGGCGGTAAAAGAAGTTTAGAGGGATTATTTGTAGTCGTTGATGACCAGAAGTGGGATAGAAGAGAACACTCCCTATTGTGCACCTAGCAGTAGCGGGGTATCCCTTTCGGTCCTACTGACGATTCACCGACTACGGTAAAAGGCGGGAATAAAAGCAAGGTCGTCATGATAATTGATGACGCCAACGGCACGACCGGGAACCTCTAACCCTTGGTGATTTACCTGGTTGAACAAACTTTATCCAAGGGGGATCGTACCGTCGTCACCTTCTGATTTGGTTACAGGTGCATATCAGTAAATCTCAATAATGTTCACGAAAAAAGTAAGAGAATCACTGTTCACTGCTTACTGCCAAGGGCAGCCTTGATCGTATCAGCAGCTCCCAGGGGAAGATTGAGCCCCCCGAGGATGTGGGGAAGAATGCTTACAATCGTTTCCTTTCCCTCAGGAGTTTCGACAAATTTCTGTAGCATTGAAATGCCTTCAGGAGAGGTGAGATAATTTTTGACCGCGTTCCGTCCTTCAGGAGTTGCAACGTAATTTTCAACAACCCAGCCTATTCCACCAATATTTCCAAAATTCACTATGCCATCACCTCAACACGTTCTTTGTCTCTGCACATTACTAATAGCACGATACCAAGG
>DATMWO010000037.1:0-2633 GCA_035562475.1 Methanoregula sp. | reverse complement strand
AGCCAGATCAATAACCGCATTGTGCAGGATATCCAGCGTATTCCGCATCGCCCGTCCCGCATCCCGGAGGTGGTGGTAGATCTCCCGTGTCCGCAAGGCATTCATCGCGTCATTTGTCCTGAACAGTTCAGTCATTCCGGTGATGTATTCCTCCTCCATTACATGATAAGCATCGCGGGCATGGCGGATCTCTTCTTCCACTGCATCCTTGTTGCTGTTCAGGTTTTTGATGCCCCGGGAGATACACTCAGTACCACTGAGAAGGGATCGTGCCATGGCAAGTATTGTTGTATCTGCCTGAACACCAAAAGCGTTCATCTCTTTTGCGGTCTCTTTTGAAAAGTTAAGGATATAATCCATCTGCCGGGAGATGCTGTAGATATCCTGCCGGTCAAACGGGGTGGAGAAGGATCGGATCAGCCTATCCTCCAGCTCAAAGCGCATGATATCCACCTCATGTTCTATGCGCTCAAGTTCATGGGGATTCGAAAGAGGGCGTGTTTCCAGCCAGACTACAAATACCTGTACACCGCTGACGGTCATATCAGACTGGTGGGCAAGCATGGTTTCAAAATCATACTCACGGGGAAAAAATTCGGAGAACAGGTTCTTTTTTTTCTCCGGCTCCGGTTTGTTGTGTTTGTTTTCTTTTTCAGTAACCATAGAGATTCACCCTCCAATAAACGGGGAGATGATCAGGTAAAGGACGGCTGCGATAGCCATGGAAACTGGCATGGTGATTATCATTGCAACCAGAATATGTGTTCCAACCGACCATTTCACTTTCCTGGGATTCTGGGCAGCACCGACCCCGATCACGGACATCGTGATGACCTGGGTTGACGATACCGGTGCCCCCGCAAAGGTTGAAATTGCAAGGGATGAAGACGAGAGAACCTGTGAATCAAACGAGTGGATGGGTTCGATTTTGAAGATCCTGCGACCCAGCGTGTTCATGATACGCCATCCGCCGCTCATGGTCCCGATCGCCAGCAGGATAGCACAGGTAACCCGTGCCCACAGCGGCACTTCAGCAGCAGTTGAGAGCCCGGCAGCAAAGAGCGCAAGAGCAATGATACCCAGCTGTTTCTGGGAATCATTTGCCCCGTTTGAAAAGGCCATCACTGCTGCTGCGCACCAGTTACAGAATATAATCGTTTTGTTTGCCGTTCTTTGTGCATTCCGCAGGAGGAAACCGGTGATCTTGAACATCAGGAAACTCCCGACAAATCCAATGAGAATTGAGATAACAAAGAAGAACAGGATTTTTACCATACCGGTAATTTCATAGGGGGGATTCACCAGCTCAGCAAGACCCCAGTAGATACCGCTGATACCGGCTGCAGCAATGCCGGCTCCGATCAAACCCCCGATAAGAGAGTGCGTAGACGATGAGGGAAGCCCGAATTTCCAGGTAATGATGTTCCAGACCGTTGCAGTGAGGAGTCCAATCAGGAGTACCAGCAGGGTTTGCTCATCTGAGGGCAGGATAAGGAGGCCGGAAATGGTAAATGCAACAGCACTCCCCCCAAGGATCGCCCCCAGCAACGACACACCGGCCACAAATATAATCCCGGATTTCGGCGAGGCCGAACGGGATGCTATGAAGGTCGCTGCAATGGAACTCGCATCCTGAAATCCGTTGGTGAAGGTGAACGCAAATGCCAGGAGCACCGTTATTGCTGCAATCCAGATCATGGGACACGTACCCAGCGCTGTATTCTCTCTCCTGCTAATAAAAACCTCGTGAATGGGGGGCTGATCCAGGTTACGCGGAATCCGGATTATCCTTCTGCCACCTGGGGGGAATATTTTCCTGCCGATCGGTCTGGTGTGATGATGGTTGATATGCACCCGGTGCAGCTGAAAAGAACCCATTTTCACGGAGCATCGATCATCAACCCCCGACCATGGCAGACTTACTCTCCCTCCTTCCGTTTCACCGTCGGAGACCTCTTCCGGCAAGACGTGAGTTTTCTTATATGGCTGCAAAAAGTGACGAATTCCGGCACATGTTTTTTCAATACGCCCAAGCTGCAGTTTTCAGACCAGAATCTGAATTCTGCGGGCAGGAAAATGTACGCTAATGGACGCAATCGGGAGGCAAAAGTGAGGGGGGCTGGGGGGGTAGCACGGTCAAAGGGAAAGGAACACCTGTTTTGGGGGTCGGAAAGGCCGGAATTCTCTCGTCGGTAAACGTCGGATTCCTCTATCGGTGTTTAAAATCCCTCATTGTTCTCCCCCGACCGTGCTACACTGTAGCACACACAGTTATATACCCCCGGCACCATAGAAATAAGTATGCAGGACGAGTGCCACCGCATTCATGAGGGTTTTTTTGCCCGTGAATGTCTTTATCTCCACTAGCTCACCCGCCCGTTGCATCAGTCAAACCGTTTCTGAACGTGTCGTGAATGCCGGTACGTTCGCGTATCGCTTCTTTGGCTATTTTAGCTATTATTTCTGGTATCAGTAAACCCTCTGGTTTTGCACTAAAAATTCGTGTGAATGCAGAGGGGAGGTTGTTGTTGTTATGAGAGGAAAGGAAATTCGTCTGGAAAGAATCATGAACCGTAATACGAAAAAAACTGTCATCATACCGATGGATCATGGCGTGACCAACGGGCCCATAC
>DATMWO010000036.1:0-4183 GCA_035562475.1 Methanoregula sp. | reverse complement strand
AAAAAAATTATAAAAATTTTAGCTATTTTTTTCCTCAGAATTTTTTTTTAAAAAATCGAAAAATTTCCCGTAAGTATGTTCATTTCCCCTACATATTCGTAGCTTAAATGACTGGATCCTCAATATGCCCTTAAAAGACTCGGGTTGCCGGCCCGGAAATCTAATTTTACAGATCCTGTGAAATTGTGTCCACGCTGATGAAAAAAATCAATTTAATCGGTTATTTTCAGGAAATCTCCGTTTAATCAGAATAAAACCATGCAATTTAGCGGGTTTCCTTTGCTCCCTGTTGTTCGTGAGGGGTATAGCACGGTCAGAACGATTGCAGGCCGTTTTTCCGGATCACTGCGGCATTTTTCCAATATTTTTTGTACTCATCGAACATCCGTTGTTACCATAACCCCTTCAAAGATCACTGGGCTACCTGGAAATTCTCTAGAGCTGCCGGAAATGGTGAAGGGAGATAAAAAAGGAAAAAATTTGATCCGGGAATCCTTAATAGGCGTCGAGCACACCCGCCAAATCTGTCGCCTTCACGATTTTAACACCAATATTCTGCATGTCTCGGGTATTGGCCCGGTGCACCTCATCTGATGCTGCCCCGGTCGCATCATCGATCAGTATCACAGGATAATTGTACGCAATACCATCGAAAATAGTCGTCCGTATGCAATTCGGAGTCTGAATCCCGCAGACCACAATGCTCGTTACACCAATTGTCCGGAGCATCAGGTCGAGTTCCGTGCCAATGAACGCACTCATCCTTGTCTTGGTGAGGATATACTCCCCCTCAACAGGTGCCAGTTGATCTATAACCTCTGCCCCTCGGGTACCGGCAACGGCAAATGGCTGCTTATTGAAAAGCTCCTGCCGTATGATCTCCACGTCCGAACCATCCGGCCGGTGTACCCGCAGGACGTGGAAAACCGGCAGGGATCGTTTCCTGAACTCAGTCAGCGCAGCCTGGATCTTCGGTATTACCGTACCGGCCCCGGCAACTCTCAGCGGTTTGCCTTCCAGTACGAAATCGTTCTGCATATCGATGATGAGCAGTGCAGGTCGTCCCATAGTTCATCCCGTTAGACTATTGAGACAAGGAGTATAATAACTCTGCAGCAGATTTGGAGAGCCTGTGGACCCGGTCCTGTATTTTGTCAGCCTTATTATCACAGGGATTACCGCGGGAACTGCTTCCGGTCTCTTCGGGGTCGGTGGCGGGTTCCTGATGACACCGGTCCAGTACTGGCTTTATACGGCTGGCGGGATTGACGGAACGCTTGCCACCCGGCTCGCGTTCGGGACCTCCCTCGCCGTAATGATCCCGACTATGACCAGCGCGGCGTTCGCCCACCACCGCCGCGGGGCAGTGAACTGGCAGGCAGCACTACTGATGGGTTGTGCCGCAGTCTTCGGGGGGCTTACCGGGGGGACGATCGCCGCCCACCTGCCGGGCTACGTACTCCGGACGTTCTTTGCCCTCCTTATCATCGCCACAGCAGTCCGTATGATCTGGCATATCCAGGCTTGTTCGACTTGTGAACCCCGTGGATCGACCGGTATCTACCTCCTCATCGGTTTTTTGATCGGCATCGTCTCCGGTCTTGCCGGGATTGGCGGGGGCGTCCTGCTCGTGCCAGTTCTCGTGATACTCCTTGGCTATCCCATGCACACAGCGGTCGGCACTTCCTCTGCCTGTCTGATCTTCTCGTCAACCGGCGCTGTGACTGCGTATGTTATCAACGGGTGGGGAATGGCAGGCCTGCCTCCCTACTCGATGGGTTATGTCAATCTCATGACGTTTGCTATCCTTGCCGCGACTACCATCCCTCTCGCTCGATTCGGTGTGAGATGCGCTCATGCCTGTTCCGGCCGAAATTTGCAGATACTGTTTGCCGGGGTTCTGATAGTTATTGGTGTGATGATGCTCGTAAATGGGTAAAAAAAGAGAGTTACTGATATTCCGGTGGCTGCACCTGTTTGGGGAGACCCCCTTTGAAGTGCTGCTGGATGTTTTTGTAATATTCTCTAAGCCTCTCGTTCATCATAGGGTGCACCTTTTTCTGGGCTTCTTCAAAGTGGCGCTGGGTTACTATTGTAGCATCTTCACGAAGTGCCAGCATGCCCGCTTCCCGGCACATTGATTCAAGATCCGACCCGACGAAACCTTCAGTGATTTCGGAGAGGGTGGTTGCAAGCCGGTTGCGGGCTGGATCTGAAAAGACAAGGTGCTGTTCATTCAAAAGTTCAATAAAACGTTTCCGGCGTATACCAACGGATGCTCCAGTACTCCCTTCAGCAGCTGGTACGATTATTGTCTTGACATCTTCGAGATCAAGAGTCCGGTCTTTACCCAGCTTTTCTACAAGCTCCGCTATTTCCTCTTCACTGTAACTTTCTGTCTGGTCCATGACCGCTTCAAGCGCTGAATCTTCAAGCGGCATATACCTTGTGTGGATTTGGATAATTTTTTTCCGGTCCTCGAACGTAGGTTCCCCTATATAGACAAGGCGGTCAAACCTTCCTGCCCGCAGGAGGGCCGGATCAACAATATCAGGACGGTTTGTAGCTCCCATAACCACAACATCCTTGAGCTCCTCAAGACCGTCCATCTCGGTCAGGATCTGGTTAAGGACGTTATCAATCACATGCGAATCGCTGGAAGTACCCCGGGCAGGTGCGAGTGCGTCAATCTCATCAAAAAATATAATTGATGGTGCGACCTGTCGAGCCTTCTTAAACACCTCCCGAACCGCACGTTCGCTCTCCCCAACCCACTTTGAGAGAAGCTGGGGTCCCCGAACCGGGATAAAGTTTGCCCCACTCTCGCTCGCGACTGCTTTAGCGATCAGCGTCTTCCCTGTTCCTGGAGGACCATAAAGAAGAACTCCACGCGGAGGTTCAATTCCAAGGTCTTCGAATTTCTGCCGGTGGGTCAGAGGGTACTCAACTGCTTCACGGACTTCGGTCTTTGCTTCTTCAAGTCCGCCTACATTATCCCATTTCACATGCGAAACTTCGAGCATCACTTCTCGCATTGCACTGGGTCCAACGTCACGCTGGGCACTGCGGAAATCACTGGCGAGAACCCGTAACGAATCCAGCACTTCTGCCGGGACTTCCTCGGCATCCAGATCCAGATCCGGAAGATACCGGCGCAATGCCCGGATTGCAGCCTCACGGGCAAGTGCTGCAAGATCGGCACCAACAAAACCGTGTGTCTGCTGGGAAAGGATTTCAATTCTCACATCTTCGGCAAGCGGCATTCCGCGGGTATGAATCTTGAGGATCTCGATCCGGTCCAGCTCGCTCGGGACGCCAATTTCAATCTCACGGTCAAATCTTCCCGGCCTCCTGAGGGCGGCATCAATTGCATCAACCCGGTTTGTCGCTCCAATCACAACGACCTGCCCGCGTTCTTCCAGACCATCCATCATGGTCAGGAGCTGAGCGACAACCCGTCGCTCCACTTCTCCCGTAACTTCCTCCCGTCGGGGTGCAATAGAGTCGAGTTCATCAATGAAGATGATTGAAGGAGAGTTCTCCCGTGCTTCCTCAAAGACTTCACGGAGCCGTTGTTCGCTCTCACCATAATATTTCGATATTACTTCGGGACCGGCAATTGAGATGAAATGTGCACCACTCTCGCTTGCAACCGCTTTTGCGATCAGTGTCTTCCCTGTTCCTGGAGGACCATAAAGCAGAACACCCTTGGGGGGTTCTATTCCCAGTTTCTGGAAAAGTTCAGGGTGGCGCAGCGGAAGTTCAATGGTCTCACGGAGCCGTTGTAGTTCGTCTTTGAGGCCTCCAATGTCCTCGTATGAGAATCGCTTGATGCCCTCGAAGCCTACTGCGGGTTTATCGGAGAACTCGATGGACGTGTTCTTGGTGATGATGACCGCCTCCTCGGGTTCGATCTCAACAACCTTGAATGCCACAATCTGAGGCTGTATAAATGGCAGGCCCAACATAATCGGCACTGAATCGTTCTTCGCGACCGGGAAATCGATCAGTCCGTTCACCACATGCGGATTGTTAGCGATCGGTATCTTTTTCGGGAGGTCCTCAGGGGGAGCCAGAACAACCCGTTTTGCTTCCACCTCATCTGCAATTTTTACGACTTTGACCGTATCACCTATACTGACTCCGGCATTTAGCCGTGTGAAATTATCAATCCGTATCTTAC
>DATMWO010000035.1:0-2258 GCA_035562475.1 Methanoregula sp. | reverse complement strand
CCGAACAGGTGCTCCGTCATCATCCGCTCAGCGCAGGGGCGGTATGGGGGGACAGGTACTGTCCACTCATACACTAGTACCAGCATCTTGAATTTCATATCAATGGAAAAGGAATTCTACAAAGCCAAAAAAAATAAATTATTTTCCCAGATTGAGCACATCACTCATACCATATATGCCGGGCTTTTTACCGACAACCCAGCGGGCGGCATGAAGTGCGCCGGTCGCAAAGACAGAACGGTCGTATGCCCGGTGGGAGAGTTCGATGGTCTCAAAATTTTTCGAGAACATGACCTTGTGGTCACCAACAATATCGCCGCCCCGTATGACATGGACACCAATCTCATTTGAGCGTTCCATCATTCCCTCACGACCGTACATCTTTTTTCGGGACCCGACTTCATCATCTAGGATCTGCAGGATCGTTTTTGCAGTGCCACTCGGCGCATCTTTCTTGTTCCGGTGATGCGCTTCGATCACTTCAATATCGTAATCTTTCAGGAGCTTGCCTGCATCCCGCAGAAGCTGCCAGAAGATATTGACGCCCAATGAGAAGTTACTTGAGATTACCGCCGGTACATTGCCATGTATTGCTTTTTCCATCTCTGCCCGCTGTTCGTTGGTAAACCCGGTAGTACCTACGACAAGTGCTACCTTGTTGCGGGCAGCCATTTTTACATTTCCAACAGCGGCATGTGCTATCGTGAAATCAATAAGCACATCAGGCTTGGTTTTCTGTAAGAGGGATTCAGCATTTTTTGTTTCGACAATATCAATTCCGAAAAACGAACCTGGTTTGAGGTCTATACCCCCAACCAGTTCAAGATCGGAAGATTCGTTGACCATGCGGCCGATTGTCTGACCCATGCGGCCGGAGGCGCCACATACAACCACCTTTATCATAATTCAGGTCACCGCGCCCGTTTTTTTGGTGATGCTTTGGTCTTCCTGGTTATGGTTTTTTGTGGTTTGCTGGATACAGAGGATTTTGTCTGCCCCTTCCTGGGGATTGTAGCAAGAATTTTCCTGAGCTGGTCGGTCTTCTTTTCATCAAGATCATCAAGCGGAAGCCTGACGGGTCCACCAGCCATGCCAAGAAGCTCCACTGCCTTTTTAACGGGAATCGGGTTTGTGTCAATGAACATCGCCCGTAAGAGAGGTGCCAGCACATAGTGGAGGACAAGTGCTTTCTGGTAGTCTCCATGCTTCATGGCCTCGCACATGGCGACCATACGTTTCGGATCTACATTTGCTGCAACCGAGATTACCCCGACACCTCCCAGTGCCATGATGGGGAGCGTGATATTATCGTCACCGGAAATCACCACAAAGTCCTCATCCTGTGTTTCTTCAATGATCCGGGATATCTGCCCGATATTGCCACTCGCTTCTTTGATTGCAACAATATTCGGGTGGCGGGCTAGCTCTGCGACCAGATCAGGTTCGAGGTTTTGCCCGGTCCGTCCCGGGACATTATACATGACTACGGGAACATCAAGGTCGGCAAGTTTTGTGTAATGCTTGATGAGACCTGAACGGTTCGGCTTGTTATAGTAGGGACTAATAACAAGAACGCCATCCGCGCCGATGTCCTTTGCAGCCTTCGTGAGCCTGACCGCTTCTGCCGTGTTGTTGGAACCTGAGCCGGCCACCACAGGGATTTTGCCGTTCACCTTATCGACGGTAATCTCAATGACTTTTTCATGCTCTTCGAACGTAAGTGTTGCAGATTCACCAGTAGATCCGCAGGGCACAATCCCATGAATACCACAGGAAAGGAGAAATCCGATGTTGCGCTCCAGACCCTGGACATCAAGGCCCATCGCTGGATTTCTTTTAAAAGGGGTTATGATTGCTGGAAGGACACCTTCGAACATGAATAAGGTTATGAGCGTCTCTTGGTATTTATTTTTCTCGTGATATACCCGGCGACGCGGTTCCGGACACGCTTGCTCCCAATTACGGTTGATTTTCCAAGCTGTTGCTTGTTTTCATCGAAGCTGCTGGTAAAATAGTCCCGCTGCTTGGCCAGAAGTTCAGTACCGAGAGATTTGATGTATGACGGTTTGATTCCCATGTGCATTTCCTCAAAGTTCTACATTTATAATGCGGTTCGATATCATAATAATATTGTTCGTCACGTCGATTGGATCTTCACCAAAAAAATAGATTATGGCTTCTCTTTCATTCACCCCTTTTTCATAGCACACGTCTGGTACACCCTCTTTGCAGCAGGCTGCAACCCCCCAGTCCATGGT
>DATMWO010000034.1:0-4192 GCA_035562475.1 Methanoregula sp. | reverse complement strand
ATATATATACATGCACGAAAAATTATTATCAACGGTAAACAGAGATTGTAAATTGACTATCTGTCAATATCGATGGATCCGCGGAGAATACTATGTATAAAGTATTATATGTCGATGATGAACCGGTCCTCCTTGAAATCGTAAAAATTTTTCTGGAAAAAACAAAGGAGTTCACCATTGACGTAACAACTTCGGTGAATGAAGTTATTAAATCTGAAAAACTGAAAACATATGATGCCATAATTTCTGATTACCAGATGCCGGGCATCGATGGTATTTCCTTCCTCAAATACGTCCACACCGAACTTGGTGATATCCCTTTTATTATTTTCACCGGGAAGGGAAAAGAAGAAGTCGTCATTGCAGCACTCAACAACGGTGCTGATTTTTATATCACGAAAGGGAGCGATCCCCGGTTCCAGTTTGATGAACTTGCAAATAACATAAAAAAGGCGGTTAAAAAGAGGCGGATACAGGAAGGATACAAAAACTCAGCCCAGCGGTTATCAGATCTTGTCAACTTTCTTCCTGATGCAACCTTTGCCATCGATCTTGAGGGAAAAGTAATTGCCTGGAACAAAGCAATGGAAGAAATGACCGGTGTGAAAAATTCATCGATCATGGGTGAAGGAGATCATATCTATGCTCTGCCTTTTTATGGAAAAAAGCAGGATTTACTCATCGATCTTGTACTGCATGACAAAAAAGAGATCAGGGAGAAATATCCCTCCATCATTCACCAGGACAACAAACTCATTGATGAGAAGGAGTTTCCGATACTCTATAACGGGAAAGGAGCCTATCTCTGGTTAATTGCATCCCCGCTCTATGATGCAACCGGTACCATTACCGGTGCAATACAGGTTATCAGGGATGTCACGGAAAACAAGCGTGCGGAAAAGTCCTTAAAGGAAAGCGAAGAACAATACCGTTCCCTGTTTGAATCTTCACAGGAGGCTCTCTTTCTTCTCGAAAATACCCGGTTTAAAAAATGTAACAGCAAAGCTGTGGCTCTGTTCGGATGCACAAAAATGAAAGAGATCGTAGGACGATCGCTCATTGATTTTTCCCCGGTTATGCAACCCGATCGGACGGGTTCTGAGCAAAAATTTCAGGAGAAAATTTCAGAGGCCCTTGGAGACTCCACACAGGTTTTCGACTGGGAATTTACCCGCATGGATGGAAACCCCGTTCATGCTGAAGTCACGCTTAACCGGGTAATAATCGGGGGAAAAACCCTCCTCCAGGCGATCGTACGGGATGTGAGCGAACGGAAAAAGGCGGAAGATGCACTGAAGAAGAGCGAACGAATTTACCGGACTGTTGTTGAGGATCAAAACGAATTGATTTCACGTTTCCGTCCTGACGGTACACAATTGTTTGTTAACGAAGCATTCTGCCAGTATTTTAAGAAATCACGAGAGGATCTGATCGGGAAGAAATTTTTCCCCCGGATCCCGGCAGACGATCATCGTCAGGTCCGGGAACATTTTGCATCCCTCACAAAGGAGAATCCTTCTGCCATAGACACCCACAGGGTAATAATGCCGGACGGTTCTCTCCGCTGGCAACGGTGGTCTGACCGGGCACTATTTGATAAGAAGGGCTCAATTGTCGAATACCAGTCCGTGGGACAGGATATTACCGAACAAAAGCGGGCGGAAGATGCACTTGCCCTTGCATGCCAGAAAATGAACCTACTCTCAAGCATCACCCGGCATGATATCCTGAACCAGCTTACCGTTCTCTCCGGATATCTGGCGTTATCGGAAGAATTTGCTTCCGATGAAAAACTTCTTGGTTTTATCAAAAAAGAAGCCACGGCAACAGAACGGATCAACCAGCAGATTACGTTTACGAAACATTACCAGGACATCGGGGTCCAGGCGCCTCAATGGCAGAATGTGCATGATACTATAGCAGCTGCTGCAACATTGCTTGATCTGAGTTCAGTTACTGTTCAGATACCCTCCTCCAATATCGAGATCTATGCAGATCCCCTATTAGGTAAGGTTTTTTACAATCTCCTTGAAAATGCAGTGAGACATGGGCATGCTACCAGTGTTGTTCAGTTTTCTTTCCATGAAAACGGGGATACGCTGATGATTGTGTGTGAGGATAATGGTGGCGGCATTGACAAGGAAACAAAGAAACATCTGTTTAAACGAGGGTATGGGAAAAACACTGGATTCGGCTTATTCCTTATACGGGAGATCCTGTCCATAACCGGAATAACCATTGATGAGAACGGAGAACCCGGAAAAGGTGCACGGTTTGAGATCACGGTCCCGAATGGTACGTACCGGTTCATACCGAATCAGGAAATCTCTCAAAAAAAATAACTGACGTTCAGATTTAATGCAATATTCCCCTGCCCTTTCCTGAACAGTTTTTCCAAGCTCTGCCTCACTTGTTGTTCTGTCGAAATACCCTTAATCCGATAATGATATAAAAATCTCAGGGCACGATGATGGTTGAGACAGTGCCTGTTTCCCATGACTGCGATTGAGTTTATGGGATATTGATGCATGACCTGCATCTGCGGGTATCGCATTTTCAGGAGAGGCCGGAATGGTGGTGAAGAAACCGTCACAAACATTACATTTTTCTGATCATTTCTCGATCGCAATCCAGAATGTTTTATTTTTTGGTATCAATGGCATGGAACCACAAAAACTGCAGTACGAAATACGCCATTTCCCCGGGGTTTCTGCCTGTTTTTCGGATTTTTTAGTGGCATAAAAAACAGAGCTTCGGAAATACCGAAAAATACGGAGAAGGGTAACTACACAGTGCAGAGCCCGGATTCCCTTACCAGATTATGACGCGGATACTCCACGGGTCACGGGCATTTCAGACCGGTAAAAACCGGTTCCTTTATATCTCTCAAAGAGATTACTGAGTATGTCACCGAGACGTGCACAACAGCCGGAGAAACCTGATACAACTCCTCGCCTCAAAGCCGGACCCAGCAAGAACAGGGAACGACATCTTGAAGATGCCCGACATCATCCTTCCGATCATCCCCTTCCCCACCCCCCGCATAAAACCATAAAAAAACCGGTTCTTCCTCCAAAGCATACACCCCACTCCCATCCTCATGGTGATGAATTACCCTCTCATACAAATCCACCGGGACCTATCAAACCGTCAAAAAAGATGACAAAATCCGGTTCCCGGCCATAATTTTTTTCACCATCGCTTTTCATACTAGCTGTTCCGCCCGTATGACCCTATGAAGAGGGGCAGAGGTATTTCAGTAGCGTTTTTCTCCGGGTTTTTTACCACGAGATCCAGATAAAATTGCACAATGCTCCAAGGTATGATGGTGTTTTTACACGGGAGGTTGAGCACTGCTTTTTGTTTCCAGTTACCTGAACAATGAAAGAAGTCCTGATCGGAAAAGTGGGGCTGCGCACCTGAGTATGGCAGGTTTGCGGAGAAGTTTTTTGACCAGGACACCGGGCCGGTCCATATCACCATAGGCAACAATCGTGCGAACAATCTCAGGATCACGCAGTGCCCGAATCAATGAATCCATTTCCTGGGCAGATATGGTCTGACGCATCTGAAAAATCCGGAACCCGAGATCCAGTTCCCGTCCCATATCCGCCTTCCATCGTTGTTCATATTCTGCAAGAGCCGTATCAGTAAATGTGTCAGTTTCACAACAGGCAGCCGCGATTGAGGCTGCGTGCCGGGCGGAACGGATGCCGGTGTAAACTCCCCCTCCTGAAGTGGGTTTTGCAAATCCGGCAGCATCTCCGACAAACAGGGTGCGGTGACCATACGTTTTGGGCATAAGACCCAGCGGAAGGGTTCCGGTCACATAGTGGGTTGTGCTCTTGCCATATTTTTTTACGAACGCTGCGAACCGTTCCCGAACCTGCGACTGCCCGCACAGTCCGATACGCACACGGTCCTTTCCTGTCGGGATCATCCATCCGAAAAAGTCTGGTGATGCATCAGGATAAATTTCCACAAAGCGGGGATCGCATTCGTGGGGCAGATCCACCTGGATACCCGCAAGGTACGTCTTTGCCCGGGGCATGTTATGGAAACGGGCAATCATGCTCCGGGGACCATCCGCAGCAATAAGGAGCCTGAACGGAATTTCTCCATGCCCGTTCACTCCCCGGGTAAGAAGTGTGGTTCCCCGAATACCACACACCGCAGTTTTTAAAAGGAACTC
>DATMWO010000033.1:0-18343 GCA_035562475.1 Methanoregula sp. | reverse complement strand
CTTTTTAATGAAAAACAAAACTACCATTCCATAATAACGGTGTAGATTGTATGCCAACCTGCAGTGAATGTGTAAGTTATGTACCAAAAACCAGGGATCAAGGCGATTGCCGCATCAATGGTGAGACAACGCCCGACCGTGACAGCGAACGATGTCCTTCACGCACGTTTATTCCAAAGGCGGTAAAATAATAGTAACGGATATTGAACTATGCCACGTGAACTTACCGAGAAGGACATAGCAATTCTGAAAAAACTCGCACCGGAATGCGGTGATCTTACCTGTTCTGGATCCGGGCATATGTTCCATTCTATCCTTCCACCGGTTTCCAACCATTTCGCAGAAGACAGTGAAGATTTTATTATGCGGATCAACCGGCTCGACGACGGAGAACTTTCGTATATAACCGACATGATCATCAAAGGAGAAGAGAGTCTGGGTTGCCTCCCGGTCGAGGATATCGAAGCGCTCATCCGTCTTATCCACGACCGGCTTTCTGAGGATATCGCACAGAAAGTTATTAGAGCCTATGAATCCGGTGGCGAGTGTGAGCATTGATTTTTCTTTTTCATTACGCCGATATTTCACACCTTGTTGCTGAACTTCACGACCCGACCATAAAAAAACGACGGGCAGCAGCGATACAACTCGGTAAATCCGGCAACCTGTCAGCTATTCCACCACTGATTGAAGCGCTGTCTGACACCCATCCCCTGGTCCGATGTGATAGTGTACAGGCTTTAGGAAGGCTGGGGGATTCCTCGGCGCTTAACGGATTGATTGTCTGCCTGGATGACACGGACGTGGAAGTTCGGGCAGCTGCCATTGCTGCGATCGGAAAGATCAAAGACCGTGATGCCGTTGATCCTCTCATCAGGTGCCTTTGCGACAAGGAAATAATCATCAGGATTGGCGCTGCGGAAGTCCTGGGGAAATTGGGGGATCGCAGGGCGATAAAACCATTAAAAAAACTCGGGTATGACCGATTTTCTGCTGTGCGGGAAGCAGCAGCAGAAGCTCTCCTTAGACTTCAGGTAAGATCCTGATACCGTGCTGCTGCCTTTCTCAATATTGGGATTATAGCACAACCAGACCATCAGTAATGGCAGTGTGCAGTCAGGCAACACCAAAACTGATTACACGGGGTATTCACTTCCCAATCCTCTGTTCTTTTAGATATCCTGTTGCCACAGCGTGTGGGTTTTTATGGCTTCGTGCCATACCACTGGTTCAGAGAAGGTGAACCGATTTCTGAAATTATCGAGGCAGAGGATCTGAAAAAAAAATTTGGCGATATCATTGCAGTCGATACTATCAGTTTCACCGTAAAAAAAGGGGAAGTGTTCGGATTTCTCGGTCCTAACGGGGCAGGTAAGACCTCGACCATGAAAATAATTGCGTGCGTCTCCCCCAGGACCTCAGGGACCCTGCGGGTATTTGGTATGGACCCGGAGACACATCCTGCAGAAATCAAACACCGGATCGGGGTTGTGCCGCAGGAAACAAATCTCGATCCGGATTTTACCTGCTTTGGGAACCTGTTTACCTACTCACGGTACTTTGACATTCCACCCGACATTGCACGTCAGAGAGCTGAGGAACTTTTAGAATTTGTCCAGTTACAGGAAAAAAAGGACGTTACCGTAGAGAAACTTTCAGGGGGAATGAAGCGTCGGCTAATCCTTGCCCGAGCTCTTGTTAATAATCCGGATTTGCTTATTCTCGATGAACCTACAATCGGGCTTGACCCCCAGGCACGACATTTAATCTGGGAGAGGCTTAAAATGCTTCAGGCACAGGGTAACACGATCGTACTTACGACACACTACCTCGAAGAAGCGGCCCGGCTTTGCGACAGGCTCGTAATCATGGATAATGGAAAAATCCTTGTTGAAGGCTCACCCACAGACCTTGTGAAGCAGTATGTCGGCAAAGAGATCGTAGAAGTAGAGAAGACCGAAGAAGTGCTTTCCTGTCTTGCTGAAAAAAACATCTCTTTTGAACTGATTGGTGACACGGTGCAGATCGCGACCGGATCATCCCGCGAAATCATTCGCACCCTGTTCGATAACTGCTCTCCCAAGAAAGTCCTGACCCGGCCTGCAACGCTCGAAGATGTATTCCTGAAACTGACAGGCAGGATGCTGAGGGAGTAATATGTACCACTTCTGGTCAATACCTCCGGTAACACGACGTGCATGGAAGGTCTGGCACCGGAACCTCGTAGTCTTTTTCAGGACCTGGAAAGTAAACTTTTTCCCACCGTTGATCGAAGCGTTCCTGTACCTGTTTGCCATAGGCATGGGAATCGGCAGTTATGTCAAGGAGATCGATGGCATCCCGTATATAAACTTCATCGCACCGGCAATCCTTGCTATATCGGTCATGAACTCGGCATTTTTTGAGTGCACCTACGGATCCTATGTCAGGATGTATTACCAGAAGAGTTTCGATGCTATGATCGCTACTCCATTATCGATAGACGATGTGATTGCGGGAGAACTTCTCTGGGGGGCAACCCGGAGCCTGTTGTATGTAATTATCATGCTTCCGGTCTTTGTTGTCTTTGGCGTCATCTCATTTCCAACATCACTGCTTGCAATTCCTCTTGCGTTCCTGGGAGGGCTCATGTTTGCCGGTATCGCGATGTGTTTTACTGCGATAACTCCCAGTATCGATACACTGAACTATCCCTCATTCCTTTTTATTACCCCGATGACCCTTTTCTCCGGTACGTTCTTCCCCCTGACCCTGCTGCCAGTACTTTTCCAGTATATTGCACTTATACTGTTTCCGCTTACCCACCTCGTCGCCATTATGCGGATGCTCACATTGCCTGATCTTACCGGTTTGGCTGTGCTCAGTCTGGTATATATAATCCTGGTGACTGCAATCTTCTGTATTGTGGGCATCAACCTGATGCGGAGACGCCTTATAGTATAACCGGATAAAAATCCTCTGAAAAACTGAATCGTCCTGATTTTTTATTACGAAAAAGTCTAATCCTGCCGGACAATTTTAAGAACATACAGGATCTCGTCCTCAACATTCTTCCTGAGTATAATTTCTGAAACGAACCCTGCCTTAAAAAAAAGATCCCGCACTTCAGGCAGCCCGGTAAGCGATGATATCAGCAATAAAATTCTCCCGCCGGGTGCTAAAACACGACCGACGTGTTCAGAAAAACGCTCGATCACGACACGCCCGTTCAGCCCTCCATCGAGTGCATGCTCGAGCCAGTCGTCAATCCGCTCCTCCGGTTGTGTGGGAAGGTAGGGAGGATTGAACAGAATAACATCGAATAAGTTCCGGATCCCGCAAAAAAGATCGTTTTGCACCACTGCCACACCGTTATTTCGGGCACAGAGCACTGCATGCGGGTTGATATCGGTCGCGACCACCCAGGTAACCTTTACCAGCTCAGCAGCGATAAGCCCGGAACCGGTCCCGACTTCAAGCACCCGGTCGCCCGCCTTCACCTCAACCCGTGCTGCATCCAGCAGGAGGTAGGTGTCGGCATCAGGGGTGTAGACCTGGGACGGATCGTGAGGCATGAACTAATACTCGTGATAGGATAGGTCTTCTGACTTCAAATGTTATTGAGGTATCTGCAATGACGCTCCCTATTGATAAACTCACCGGCAGTTTATACTACGGAATGTCATCACTATTAACATAAAAGCACCGATGACTAAGAGGAGTCGTCAGCGAACGAAAAAGACGTATGCATACGCAAGTGGAGCAGGCACAGAGAGGAACGATCACCCCGCAGATGCAGGACGTTGCCCGGTCAGAAGGCATTGATCCTTATGAACTCTGTGAAAGCATAGCTGCAGGAAGCGCCGTGATCATGCGGCGTAGGAAGCACTATACCGGCATTGGAAAAGGCCTTTTAACGAAAGTCAATGTCAATCTCGGCACTTCATCTACCAAAGTATGTATCAAGGAGGAAATTCAGAAAGCCAGAGTTGCTGAGACATTCGGTGCGGACACCATCAGCGATCTCTCCATGGGCGGGGACATTAATGCAATAAGAAAGGAGATTTTTTCCCACACCACACTCCCAATCACCACCGTTCCCGTATACCAGGCTGTAGTTGAGCAGGGTCTTAAGAATATGACTGCTGACGACATTATGGCCACGTTCAGGATGCAGGCAGAGCAGGGCATCAGCTCAATAGTCATCCATGGCGTTAACCGAGAAATGCTTGGTCAGCTCCGCAGGAAGAAAAGGCTTCTTGGGATAGTATCCAAAGGCGGTTCAATTACCAGTGCGTTCATGCTCATAAACCAGTGCGAAAATCCGTTTATCGAGCATTTCGATGATGTGATCTCAATCTGCAGGCGGCACGACATCGTTCTTTCGCTGGGCAATACTGCACGGAGCGGGTGCATCCGTGACCGCCGAGATCATATGCAACTGGCCGAGATCCGGCAGAACGTACTGCTCGCACACCAGGCACATTCAGCAGGCGTTCAGGTAATTATTGAAGGAGCCGGGGGTCATATCCGCAGCGATCGTATCGCACCAATGGTCAGGTACTACAAAAAGCAGTCACCATTCCCGCTCTTTGTTGCCGGCCCGCTCCCGACAGATGTTGCGGTTGGCTACGATCATATCGCAGGGGCGGTAGGCGCCAGTGCTGCAAGTGCCGCCGGTGCAGATTACCTGTGCTATATCACCCCTGCCGAACACCTCGGGCTTCCCAACCCGGATGCGATAAAAGAGGGTTTAATCGCATTCAGGATAGCGGCGCACATTGGGGATACGGTAAAGTATGGCAGGGAAGTTGAAGACACAAAAATAGCAAAGATGCGGGCAGAACTAGACCGCAAGGGGCAAATCCGGTGCTCCATGGATCCACAACGGGCACGGGACTTATCTGACGGCGATGCTGAATGCACCATGTGCGGGGAGTTCTGTGCGATCAGGATCATGCGTGAGTTTTAAGCAATTTTATCCATCAATGGAGTGGGAAGAAACCCAATACCGGGATAATTTGCATCACTCAGTTTTCAACGGAAATACCCGCCTTTTATGCTGACTTTCTGTGGTTCCGTTGAACAATTACTTCCTCCGCAATATACCGGATAAGACAGGTATCGCATCCCATTTTTCTCGAATCTGTTAATATTTCCCGCAGGTATGCGATCTTACTGAGGGACTGACCGGAAACAAACCGCAGATCCGGGTCTTTGTCAGAACGAAGGAGATCTAAATATTCGATTGACCGCAGATCCCCCAGGTTACCAAGGGCATCCGCCGCAAGATACCGGACCCACTTATCCTCGTTGTTCAGGGCATCCATGAAATATTCAACGATTGGCAAAGTAAATTTTTCAAGTGCCTCAAGAGACTTCAGAGTTTCCGGACTTCGTTTATTTGCCTGCTCAAAAGGATTATGCTCCATAGTATTCAACCCCGATTGGGAATAATCGTTGGTGATTTGGTAAGATATTCAAAATTTGCACTGCATTTGTGCCATTGTAATCTGCCAGCATATCTGCCCTGCAGAAGAGTATTTTGTGGTTAGATCAATGGATTAAGAATATATCCAATCCATCGTACGAGAAAAGATTTTATTTGGCTCTGGAGAACTGCTCAATCACAAGCTACACGCTCACGGGGGTTTTCCCCCACCACTGTGGCTCTCCCGATGCGATACCTCCCGAACAGGTGCTACGTCATTATCGCTCAGCGCAGGGGCGGTATTGGGGGGAAAGGCATGGACCCCTCCTTCATCGTTCCTGCATCTTGAATTTCATATCAAGGGAAAAGGAAATTTGCCGAGCCTTTTATTTATTAACTTTTATATCCAATTACCCCACATGGGATATCTCGACCAGGAAAAGATTACAAGGATCAAGCAAATCCTTCGATGGCGCCCGCGGGGGATGACAATCTCGGATCTGTCTTCAGAAATGAAGCTGAACAGGAACCTGGTTGCAAAATATCTCGAGATACTCCACATCTCCGGCCAGGTAGAGATGCAGGAAATTGGTCCGGCAAAAGTCTATTTTCTTACGCAGAGGGTGCCTATCGCAACTATGCTTGAATTTTCTTCGGATCTTGTGATTGTGGTCGATAATGATAGTAAAATTCTGCAGGTAAATGAACGTGTTCCGGCACTGCTCACTATGAAACGGGAGGCTCTGACCGGGCTCCGTATCCAGGAAATTGACAATCTGTTTATCAAAGATCTCTGGAACAGTATAAAGAAACACAATACACCCGCAAAAATCGGGGATATTACCGTATTCTCCAGCACAGTGAAGGGAGACCTTCGGCATTTCCGGGTAAAACAGGTTTCCACCGTCTTTGAGAACGGGAGTGAAGGCTTTACGTTTATTATAGAGGATACTACCCATCAGAAAAAGTATCAGGAGATGATCGAGATCAGTGAGGCAAAATACCGGGGATTGGTCCGTTCATCCGGAGAGGCTATCATTGGCATGACCATAACTGGCGGATTGGTGAGCTGGAACCCTGCGGCCGAACTGCTCTTCGGATATACTGAAGAGGAGGTACTGCAAAAAACAGTCCACATACTTGTGCCCCCGGATCTCCAGGGGGTTTTGGAAGTATTTCTCACGAGACTCAAACAGGGACAGTGTATCCGAAGATATGACATGAACATGATCCGGAAGGATGGCACAACCATCAATACCCTGATGACGATCTGTCCAATCCGGGGAGAGAACGATCAAATAGTCGGTGCTTCATCGATAGTACGGGACATCACCAGCGAGAAGCGCGAGCAGCATCTGCGTGAATATGAGGACCGGTACCGCACCCTTGTTGAAGACCTCAATGTAGGCATCTACCGGAGCACAGCCGAACCGGAGGGCAGATTTGTCTGGGGGAATACGGCACTTCTCGATATTCTCGGGTATAACACTATGCAGGATCTCGGTGAAGTCAATGTCATCGATATCTTCTCAAAACCGAATGGTAGGCTGGAGTTAATTGAAGAGCTGCAGAGAAACGGGTTTGTAAAAAACCGGGTTCTGCACCTGAAACGAAGGGACAACTCGTCAATCACGGTCAGCGTTACAGCGCTCGCGGAATTCGACCAAAAGAAAAACCTCGTCTTTATCAATGGAATTGTGCAGGATATCACTACCTTTCAAGAACCCCTGCCGGAATCGGGCTTTCGATAAGGAGTGCTGAAATAAAATTTCAGGAAACCCCACCAAACAACAGGAATTCCCTCAGGATTAAGCTGATATCAACCGCGATTTACGCAATATTGCTGATAGTCGCAAAATCCTCAAGATATAATTCCTCCGGCCTGCTCTTAAGGATCTCTTGGGGCAATGCGACAATCACCCGCTTCACCCATGAAGGATCCAGCATACCCCCGGATTCTCTCAGGCAGTTTCGAATAGTTTTACGCCGGTGTGAGAAGAGTGCACGCACAACATCAGCATACCTGTGCCGGTTGTTGATGGGAAAGATAGGCTGCTCTCGGGGGACTATCTTTACAACCGTCGAATGAACCTGAGGTTTGGGTGTGAAACAATTTGGAGAGAGCTTAAAGCACTGTTGCACAACTGCATAGGTCTGCACCATAATCGACAGCCTCCCACAATTCTTGGTCCCGGCAGGTGCAACCATCCGTTCCGCAAACTCACTCTGATACATCAGGATTGCCTCTCTGAACCCAATATCAAGAAGGCGGAAGGTAATCTTAGACGATACGGAATAGGGGAGATTTGAAACAACCATCTCAAAGGAGGGAAGTTCACATCTTGTTGCATCCCCGTGTTGCACCAGGAGTTGCCCGGTAGAGATTTCTTCAGAAAAACGGTCGGTGAGTTCCTCACAGAGATGACGGTCAAGTTCCACTGCGTGCACAACCGCCCCGCGGTCGAGCAGCGCACGGGTAAGAGCCCCGTTACCCGGTCCAACCTCAAGCACACGTTTGCCTTTTATATCAGCAAGGTCTGCTATACGATCTACCGCATGCGGATCGGTAAGAAAATGCTGATCATGATGCGCTTTCATCGTGTCGTGAATACGTGATACTTGACATCGGGATCCTGAAGTTCTTCAAGAATCCGGGACTGGATCATTCGCTCCGGGTGAGGGATCGATTTTATACGGGCGGAGATATCGGCTAGGGAAATAAACGGCTTTTTATTTCGTTCCTCTAAAATCTCCCACATCAGCTTCTTACCGATACCCGGGAGAAGGTGGAGCATGTGGAGTTTTGGTGTAATCGAGATCGCCTTGTTGAAGAAGGCAACAAAGTCGGGTTCGCGTTCTTTTATCACTTTCTCTATGATAAAAGGTAGTTCCCCCCGTGCGGTCTGGGTCAGGTCATTGTAGCCGATCCTTCTCTTTACCCGTTCTATCTTATCGCGCTCAGCGTCGCCAATATAGACTTTGTCCTGGAGTTCAATTTCTACATTATTCTTGGGCACGAGCTCAAGGAGTTTGAACTGCTCAAGCCCCATAGCCTGGATGATCGGTTCTCTCTTAAAAGGAGGGCGTTGATCCTCAGGGTGTCCTTTCATTAACACATCCAGTACGATCGCATTAACCTCTTTTTTTTCCGCCTTCATGTTTCACACCTCAGAAGTGTGCCATTACGTGTTCGATGATTTTATCGAGTTCTTCAGGAGACAGTGTATACCGCTCTTTTGCAAAGATCGCCCGAACTTCATCACGGGTTTTTGGCATGATGTTTGCAATCCTGTAAGCAATCTCAGGCTTCATCTTTTCCATTTTTACAAGTTCCGCTACCAGTGCATGTGATTTTTCAGGAGCAGTTTTTGCTAGTTTATTGGCATGCTCGATACTTCGCCGGAACTCATAGGACATCTCCTTTTCTGCTGCAATCCGTTCAGATTCCACACCTAACAGGACTCCGCGCATCTCAGGGAGTGTGACCCTTTCTTCGCTAATGATACCCTTCACTTTCATGCCACTAACCTGACAGAGAATTTACTTTTGTGCTTTTAGATGTTGTGGTCGTGCAATGACGATTTTATCTGCATTGCCGTCACGGATGGTAAGCATCCACGCCCGCCCACGCTGCCCGAGAACAGTTCCCGTCAATCCATGGAAGCGGCGGTGAGGCATTCCTTTCTGAACACTGGGGTTACAGACAATGTGCACCCGGTCGCCGATCTCGTATTTCTGGATAACGCAGGTTACCGGGGGAAGTCCGCGCTCTCGTAAATCCTTCTTGAATTTATACCGTGTTTTCTTTCGTGGTCCGTTATGATGTGCCATTATCTAATCTCCCTCTTTTGCTCCTTCTACCTGCACGACATCGAGGCTGAATACGTGCGCCGGTCTATCCAGGATCTCGGCTAGACTCGGACGGGTTCTTCCTCCGTCCCCGGATACGAGTTCTTTGATGTAGAGACCGGCTTCACCAAGAACTTCGACAACAAATTTGCCGTCCTGTTCCCCTACATACTCAATATCGAGGACGATGCGCTCACGGATCTTATCTGCTCTCCGGTGAGCGACCCTCTCGGGTGTGCGCTGGTGTATTGTGGCGCCCTGTAAGGTTTTTAAGGCATTTGCGAACTCATTCGCAGATAATGCACCGTCAACCTCGACCAGGATCCTGTATTTTTTATGCGCTTTGTTTGATTTAAGGGTTTCCACTTCCGCACGTTCGCTCCAGCGTTTGATCGAAACAGAAACCCGACCTTCTGAAACCCGGTTGATCTCCTGTTCAAGTGCGGTAAGATCCAGAGAACGCTTTTTAGGTTCGACCACTTCAAGAATGAACGGCCTGCCCGTACCAATCATCCGTGCGTCAATATCCTCCCTTCCCGCACCATGAAGAACCGCGTTTTGTGCATCGAACGCAGTAATGACCGGTCTCCCGATAAGTTGCTCGACCGAGTCAAGGTATTGTGCGCCGGTGAAATTGCATTTATCGCAGCCCGCTCCCCTGCAGGAACGGCAGTCCCAGTGGGTCTGGGGGATGCCCCGCTCAAACTTCTGGTACCTGCCATAAAAAAAGACAGAATTAATCTGCACTTCCACCTGGCCTGATGCGGGATCGAGGATAGCAACAATATCCGGTTTTTTGAAGTCCACGTTCTTTCCCGTAAGTACAGATACTGCCTTTCCCACTTCGCGGTTCACCTCAGATTTGAATGGTTCTGGTTCGGTGAGCGAGAGATCGCTCCAAACCATTTCCTCGTTCTCAGCTATAAGCGGAGGTACCCTGCATCCTACAAGAAATGTTGAAAACTCGATCCCCTTGATAGATGCCATTACGCGATCTGCCCACTCCGGAATCGCATCAAAGAAATTGCTGCAGACCCAGCAGGTACCGGAGAATTTTCTATACGGCAGGTTTTCACTAATAGCAAGAGCAATCTTAAGACTGCGACCGCGTTCATCATTGGTGAGCCCGTGAGAGCGTTTCCCAAAAAACCGCCCGAGGCAATGGTCGCAGCATTCCCCATACCCGAGTATCGATTTTACCTGTTCATTTATTTCCATCCGCACCTTCTCCTGTCCAGCTCGTTATGTACTACGGTTATCGTGTGATCGGCATGCAGGCACGAGGGTCCGACGGAATACCGGGGGCAGTTCCTTATCAGGGATTCTTCATCATCCGTGAAATTCAGGTGATCAGAGAGAATAAATGCCTTCGGGAGGGTCTCATTGGATCGTATGTCGCCACCCTTTTCGTCAAGCACAGCGAATGCCTGTTCTTCGATAAGGCGTGCAAGCCCGCCTTTCCGCACAGACACTCCCGGCGCTGCGTCACGAAATTCGCTTCCGACGGGTAGTTGCAGTGCCTTTTTGATCAGTGCTGCGGCACTCCTTTCATCAGGAGAAAGAGAACGTACTGCAGTGCCGGAAAACCTGATTGTTTTGGGTGCTGCCGGTTCACCGCAAAGGATCAGATAGCAATCCGCATCCCTGCGCAGGTCATGTGACAGGAAGAGTGTTGAGTTTACACAGCGGCAGAGTACATCCAGACGTCCGCCACTTCCCGGCAGGTCATTGAGGGAAAAAACCCCGTCCGTCCGGGCAAGATGCCCCACAATGGCAAACGAGGTCATTTCACTGCATTCCAGAGAAGCGTTTCATTAAGCGCTGCATATTGAATTTTCCGCCGCCACCCCGTAGTCCTTTAAGAGTGCGCTGCATCATTTTGTAGTACTTGAGGAGTTCCCGCACCTCGTCCAGTGTTGCCCCGGCACCACGGGCAATACGCTGCATGCGGGAACTGCTGATCAGGGCCGGGTCATCAAGCTCACCGGGTGTCATCGAATCCATAATGATGCGGTAGCGCACCATCTTGGTGCTGGTGACATCGTAAACCCCATCAGGAAGTTGCATGTTTCCCATAGGGAGCATCCCCATGATCTGCTTAAGCGGGCCCATCTTGTTGAGGGCTTCAAGCTGCGTGTACATGTCACGGAGGGTAAACTTCCCTTTCATCATGGCATTGACGTCAACATCTTCAGCCTTGATGGCTTCTTCTGCCCGCTCGGCCAGCGCCTTTAAATCCCCCATTCCCAGAAGGCGGGAGATGAAACCGTCGGGATCAAAACGTTCGAGATCCTCGATAGTCTCCCCGCTTCCGATAAAAACGATACCGCTTTTCGTCTCTGCAACAGCGGAGAGTGCGCCTCCACCTTTAGCGGTTCCGTCCATCTTGGTGATGATTACACCATCGATATCGATCGCTTCATGGAACCGCTTTGCCTGTTCACTTGCCTGCTGCCCGAGTGCTGCATCGATAACGAGCCAGCGGTGGGTTGCTTTCGTAAGCGTATTGAGCTCGATGATCTCATTAATCAGGTCTGCCTCAAGCGCGTGTCTTCCCTGAGTATCAACAATGACCAGTTCGAGATCTTTTTGGCTTTCAAGCCCTTCCCGGGTGATTTTTATAGCATTTTTCTCCTTTGGATTCCCAAAGCAGGGTACGTTGATCTTCGCGCAGAGCGTAGATATCTGGTCATAGGCGCCCGGGCGGAATGTATCTGCACAGATTACCCCGACTTTCATACCTTTCTTCTGGAAGTAACGGGCGAGTTTTGCGGTTGTCGTTGTCTTACCGCTTCCCTGCAATCCCGCCATGAGGATGGTCTGGGGCTCAAGTTTTACATCAGTTGATGCCCCGACGAGCCGGACAAGCTCCTGGTAAACGATCCGAAGAACATGCTCCCGGACGTTTGTACCTTTTGGTAATTGTTCGTCAAGGGAGCGGGTGCGAATCGCTTTACTGAGCTCCATGACGAGTTTCACGTTCACATCGGACGATATGAGTGCCCGCTGGAGATCCTTAACCAGCTCATCGACCGCTGCTCGATCAATCACCGTTTTTCCGGCAAGTTTCTTTAATGCGTCCTTAAGCGAGGTTGAGAGGTTGTCAAGCATCAGGTATCACTTCTCAGGAGGTCTTCTACAACCTGTGCAGGATCAAACGGCATGATATCATCATATCCCTGGCCGGTGCCAAGGAACATAAGGGGTTTTCCAATAGTATGTGCAATCGAAATTGCAGCCCCACCCCGGGAATCCATATCTGCTTTGGTGAGGACTACTGCATCTGCACCTACCGTCCTGTCAAACTCGGCAGCCCGTACAACTGCATCGTTTCCTGCAACTGCCTCATCGACATAGACTATGAGGTCAGGTTTCATCACGCGTCGTATCTTTTCAAGCTGGTTCATCAGGTTGGATTTGGTATGGAACCTTCCCGCGGTGTCAGCAAGTACTACATCGATCTTGTGCGAGACTGCATACTGGACCGCATCAAAGATCACCGCCGATGGATCAGCTCCTTCCTGGTGCTGGATAATTTTTATGCCGATGCGTTCTGCATGGACTCCTATCTGCTCAATGGCACCGGCACGATAGGTATCACCCGCCCCAATGACAACCGTATATCCCTGTTTTTTCAGGTATGCCCCAATCTTAGCCACCGTGGTGGTTTTACCAGTCCCGTTGACACCGGTGAAAAGTATCTTAACCGGGTGAGCGTGAGTTTTTACGTATTCCGCAAGGTTGAACCCTTTTCCGAGGACTTCGAGCAATGCACTTTTTAAAGCTCCCACGACAAGTGCATCAACTGATTCCCCAATCTTCCGGTGTTTACCGACAAGGTTAGTTCTGACATGAGCAATGATCGCATCGCTTACGGGAAGCGCCACATCACTCTCAAGCAGCGTCATTTCGAGTTCTGAGAGTGCTTCAGAGATATCTTTTTCCGAGACTATCAGCTCCCGTTCAATGATTAAAACTTTAACCTTGTCAACAAATGTCGGAGCCACAGAAGAAATGGTTTTTTGTTGTGGCAGGGGGGTGTCTGGTTCAGCTGTCCGGGTTTCCGGTGAAGGAGGTTCCTGCTTTGCTACAACTCCCTGGATACTGGTTCCCAGCCGGTTCCTTGCCGCCTGCAGCTTTTCTTTCAGTCCCCCGAACATAGGAAAAAAAGCCCCGTTAATCCTGGTCCTGTTCGGCCGCTGCTGACTGCTGGTACCCGCTCTCAAGTCGCTTATTTATCTCATTCATCTGTGAACGCAGGCGATCGAGCGTTTCGGTAACTTTCTTTTGCGAGGCTTCCATCTCCATGATCCGTTCTTTTAAAAATTCAACAGCATCTTTATTCGAACGCTCAACAACGACTTCAGCGCCGATACTCAGGAGAATTTTTTCTGGTTCGAGAACCTTTGCCCTGACGCTTGCTCCCCCGCCAATCTGGAGGAGAACGATTCCGTCATCGGTAGCGAGCATCCCTTCAAGCGCTTCGATAGCAGCGAGTGCTTCCATCCTTCCATTCTCCAGCAGTTCCAGCTGGCTGACAAAAATTTCAGCCTGCTGCCCGTATTCTTTCAGGTAATGCTGGAGTGTCATGAGTTCACGCTGGTCAATCTGTTGCATTGTATCTGCCAAAATCCACCACTCCTTATATCGAAATTCAGATAATCCTGACTCCTGATATGTATGTCCTTCATGAGCATAAATACATCATTGCAATTTTTGTAAGAGAGGAAAAGAATTTTAAATTTCAGAAGCACTGACAAAGCACCTGTGAGAAACTTATGAACCGGTCACTGCTCTTTCTTCTGGTATCAGGCATCCTCGTTATTACACTAGGTATAACAGGATGTACAACTGCGCAGCAGGGGAACCAGACCCCGGTGCCTGCTCCCGTCCAGGGAAGTATGATCTCGATTGTTGCCGACAGTAAGACCTACCCGGCATATTTTGCGGCTCCAGCTACGCCGGGCAGGCATCCCGCAATTGTGCTCATCCACTCCTTCAATGGACTCGAACAAGGGTATAAAGACATGATCAACCATATGGCTGATGACGGTTTCGTGGTGATAGCCCCGGAATGGCAGACCTATGGCCAGCGGGCTGGTGATCCCGAAGTTGAAGCGGTGATCCGATCCTCCGTTGATACATTGAAAGCCCGGCAGGAAGTCGACGCATCAAAGATCGGGCTTACCGGCTTCTGCGCAGGGGGGCGGTATACGATGCTTTTCCTCCCGCAGGTAACAGACCTGAAAGCCGGGGTTGCTTTCTACGGCTTCCCCTATTCGCAGGGTAACACAAACAACACCATGCCGGTCGAACACATAAGGGAACTGACGGATCCCATGCTTATCATCCATGGATCACGCGACCAGCCAAGCCCGATCGATGGCATATACAACTATACAAAGCAACTCGATGCAGCCGGCAAGTACTTTGAGCTCAAAGTATACCAGGGGAAACCCCATGGGTTCATGATTGTCAACGGGACCCTTGCCACCGATACTTCTGCCGAAGATGCGTACGATCAGATGATCACGTTCTTTAAAAGAATGCTTTGATTCAACTCTTTTTTTTTGCACACCTTTTCTGATTTGACTGATAGGAAGAGCTTTCTTATCCTTTAGGGAGGAGCAACCGGAAATGGCAACCCACTGGTGACAGGTCGAGAAGAAGAGTGCGTCTTTGAACCGTGAAAAATGAAAGAAAAGCACCTTAAATTATTATTTCCCTGGTACTGCATCCCTGCATGTTTCTTGGAGATCATCCTTGCAGCTGCCGATAAGGATTATGGGGAAGTTACTGGGCACACGAACCATGGTCATCAGCGCATCAAGTGCGGCACCCATGCTTCTCAAATTCCCTATTCCCATCCAGATCCTGCGTAAAACCCACATTTGATCACGACTGTGCCGAGGCCCGCCCGGTGTCAGACAAACAAACCGTTTTACGTGCCCCGTTTTCGTTGAAATTCCCGGAATATCCGCTTTTCTTCATTTCGACCACTCGCCTTAATATCCTGGAAATCCCTGGTTACTTACTACCATGAAATCGCTACCGATGGACCTCAGGATACAGAACAAAAAAACCCTGCCATCCGAAGACAACCCGGATAACCGCCATGATGACCTGGAGCGGGATAGTGGCTCCGGAGGTGTTATGTGACGAGGGGACGGCCTCCCCGGCAAGGGCTGGATGATGCATGTCGCGTCGCTACTGCACGAGGGACAGTGATGAGCTTTGTGAAGAACAGGGAGAACCGTTGCGACTTCATGATCGTAGGGAATGGGGACCTCGTTTTTGTCCAGGTCAGGAAAGCCCGGCGAGTCGGTACTACCCGGGAGGAGATGGAACGAGAGTTCTGTGAACCAGTCATGCGGCTCCGGTCCCTCCCCTCATCAGTGTCCCTCACCAGGGAACTCTGGACGTATACCCGTTATGGGGTCTGGAGGTTTTTCCGGATTGATGATACAGCTATCGTAGAGATTTGCCAGGACGGGAATCCACTGAAGAACCCATTTGTCGGGGTTGCACGGACCAAAAGAGCCGTTGGAGTGAAGAAGCCGGGGTCTGCTTTGAGGAAGGTGTCCTGATTTCCCCTTTTTCCCTTCTGGAGCATCACGGGAAATACATCCTGATTTCCCCGATTCATCCTTCATTTTCCTCTTCTGGAAGGCTACATTTTCCTAACCCTGTTTCTCCGTCGGAGACTTTTCCATATGAGGGGTCTCCTGCACCGGAAATAGCACTAATTCAAGAATAAACAGCACTATTGTTTTTGGAATCCTTCAATTCTCTGCCCGTTTGTCTTTCGGGGGCTGAACCGAAGCTTAAAATCACCGCTAATAGCACCTATTGGGAGGCATATCTCCTGGTCAGCTGACCAGGAGTATGGAGATGGGGTAGAAACACCGTTATAGACCTTTTCCCGGAGTGTGTTTGAATCCAGAACCTGCGGGAAATTACTACTCCTGTAGAGCCCTGGGAGATTTTACCAGGGTTTGCCACAGTCCATGTCAGATAAAACTGGATTCTGGGGCCTATCAGGCAAAGTGCACGGGGCCATCCCGGGGCCTGATGGATCGGGGGTTTTGTGAATATTGCCCGGACTCCCGCCCAAGGCTCAGCGAGCGGCTTACTTTAACCCAGGAGAAATACTGTAATAAAAGAGAGAAGGAAAATTATTCACCCTTAACCGGGGTGACGCCGTCGACCTTGATATAGCGTCTCTTTAAATTGTGTTTGCTGCCGATAACCGCAAAGGTGCGTTCCTCTGCCTGCTTTGCATTGGGTGCCTCAATTACTTTTGTGTAATGCGCCCACTCTTCGCCCATCAAAAAGGTACCTTTAACCTCAAACTTCTGATTCTCCATAACCATAAAACTCACTCCAGAAATCCAAATATATCCTCAATTCTGCCCAATTCAAACCCGCTGGTCGCATTGCCGGCAATGTAACCGGTTTCATTCACCAAAAGACCTGTGCCCACAAGCCCGCTGCCCATGTTGATCGTGCCAGTACCGACAGGGATCTTTGCAACCTCTTCAAGCCGGGCGATCTGGTGGGGAGTAGCCCTCGGGTGAACAATAACTCCCTTGTTGGTTGCGACACCGGCCATACCGACAGTTTTTACGCCGCCTAATGTCAGGTGGATCACTTCTACTTCCAGAAACTCGCCAATCTCACGTGCAAGCTCCAGGGGCATGTCCTCGTGGACTGCGGCAAAAGTGTCGTTTGCCATGATCACGTTCCCTGCAGCGTTCATTGACTCCCTTAAAAGCAGGATTTTCCTGTGCTTTTCGAGGCACGCAATTTCTGCTTCAGTAGCAAGTCCGCTCATGACGATCCCCCTGCTGTTACCGGCAACAAGCGAGCCGATAATAGCACTTCCCTGGACTGTTGTTTCAACAAGGTCAACGCCAAGTGCATTGACAAGTCCCTGTTTGTAGTCATCCGGAGATTCGGGGGGGATGATGGCGATATTTCCCAGAACCCGGGAAAAAACCCCGATGTTCGGATCTCCTGCCAGCGTGATCGTTCGTTCCATCTTACGATTCCGGTGCAAGTTCAGCCTGAACCTGCCCGTCCTCCATCTTCATGGCGCGAACCCGGATCTTTGAAGGCGGTTTTGTGCTGCCCCGGCTCCATACCTTCTCATTGATACCTCTGTCAAGTTTCACATCATCGCTTTTCATGTGCTTTGCGAGGTACTTCCTGATGTCCTTTATGGCGCCATTACTCCGCTTCCAGCGGGGCATCCTGCGTGCATCCCTGAGGGGGATGACATATATATGCTCCTGCAATTTTTCTGCCATGGTTCCTACACCTTCAGGTTACTCTTTCGCCAGTTGCGCCGTTTCGGGTGCGCAACAACTGATCGCTTAGTTCTTACCATTACCCACTGAGGCACACGCCGGTTCTGGTCGCATGCTTTGGCCAGACGAATCTTTCTGCCTTTGCTTAATTTGCTCATATTCCTTCACCTAGCTACTGATTGTATTTTTTTTCCAATGACCAGCGACTGGTCATGATGCGCCGGGAACAGGCAGGCGGGATCAATACCCCTGGCAGCAACCGCCTCCCGGATCTCGGTTTCGTAATCGCCATTGCTGATCGTTCCTGTTTCTCCGTATTTCACGATGAAAAAATGGTCGACCAGCCGGTCAACTTCCGGCTTGACAAAACCCAGCAGGGGTCGCACATAGGAACAGCCGGTCCGGTTGCCCAGGCTCTGCACCTCAGCTCTCGACAGCATCGGCACGCGGTCATTAAACCTTGTGCCATCACCAACCACGAGGTACTCTGAGGAAAGGGTTTCAACGGCGATCCGGTGTACGGTATTAATCGCATCGTTCGGATATCCGCACGTTTTCACGAGATCCACCATGTCGTCCAGCAATCCTTTGTCAAACACTCTTTTTTTTAAGGGAAATCCCAGCACTTGTGCCGCAGCATCCACCGACGGGACCTGGCGGGACGGGTCGAACACGAACATGTTTAGTTCAACCTCGTAATACGTACCCAGCATTATCGCTGCAAGGGAACTGTCCTTTCCGCCGCTGAAGAGCACTCCTGCCTTCATTACCTTCG
>DATMWO010000032.1:0-3610 GCA_035562475.1 Methanoregula sp. | reverse complement strand
ATCGCTCCCAGCCGTATTTGTCACCGTGAGCTTCACGGTGTATGTTCCGGCTGCTGTATACTGATAACTCGGGTTCTTGAGGGTGCTGTCCACACTCCCGTCATTCTGGAAATCCCACGCATACGAGAGAGGTGCCGTTCCGGTTGAAGTATCAGTGAACGTGACAGTAAATGGTACAGTACCTGACCGTGGAGTTGCGGAAAATGCTGCCACAGGGAGTGAAGGAGGGGAATCATCGCTGTAGATGAACACATCTGAAATATATTTAATGGACAGTCCGGTAGTTGTTGGATATCGTTCATTCCCGTCAAAATAGTAGTACCAGTATTGAGGATCCGCTGACTCATGCCAGTCATAATTGCCCATTACATGAATTCCCCAGGGGTTGACAGAAGTGTCGGCAAAAAAGACCAGTTTCATTCCATCAGCGTACCCGCTGTCAACATACTGACCATCCCTGTACCACGTAATCACCATCGGACCCTGTCGGGAGGCGTACTCGTACACATTGGTATAAGCAAAAGATTTCGTAAGTCCGTCGCTCGCCCGAAGGGTCAGATACTCTCCCTCATTCATACCACCTACAAGATCACAGAGGTTTTTAAGATTGGTCCCCTTTACGGCACCCTGATCCTTTTCCTGGACATTGGTATTTTCACCCGGGTTCCAACGAAGCTGCTCTTCAACTAACGGGTCAGGATTATCCAGAAAGACCGGCCCCTGCGCATAATAATGAATCGTTCCATCTCCAAGAATTGGAAGGTTGGCTTGCAACCACTGGTAACTTTTGGTTGTTTCGTTCAGGACGGTTGTGCCATCATTTGCGTACCTGACAATATGGATTGATGTGGTCGCCGCAGTGACTGGTAGAGAAATGATCAACACAAATCCAAACAGGATTAACAAAATACACCCACGTCGTATTAACCGTTCCTTGCATCCCCATCTATGCTGATCCTTTTTTTCAATCATAGGCAGAGTGGTTAATTGATTGTCCTTTCATATATTTTTTGATATATTCGTTCTGAAGTTAAAATAAAATGTTTAACCATGTTCTAAACCTGAAGTCCATGCAGAATGCAGGAAGGAATCTGTCCCGTTGAAAAATCATAATCGGAGGGAACAATGCTGTGCTTACAGCTGAATACACGGGATAGAATCAGTAAGGGTTTTGATGAAATTATTTGGTGATTCGTTCGTTGACCGGGTTTTTTGAACTCAATCCGATCAATAACGGTATTCATGGGAAAGATCTGCGTCACAGTCCGTAAGTCTGGTGAAACTTCTGCAACCTGTATCCCATCAATACTCAGGGATTCAGTTGCCGGATTTATAGTAACCCGGCTGTAACCAAGAGAATTTTCCAGGCTCCTGACAGAACCTTCCATCTTTTTCTCGCTTAACCGGTATGCCGGAGCACCCCCTCGTCCTTCAGTGATATACAGTATGCCGGATTTTTCAATTCTCTCATATGCATGGACATGCCCGTTGAAGACTACGCTCACATGTTCCGAAAGGAATATCGGTTCAAACACCTTCTGGAGGTTCTCAAATCCCCCGAAGTGATTTGCCTCAGAAGTATAGGGAGGATGATGAACGATCACAATGTTCCATTTGTTACTCGACGCAAGGTCTGATTTTAGCCAACGGGCCTGTTCCGGGAGAGTGAACCTGGCATAATCGGTTGAATCGATAACCGCAATATGTGCACCACCGCAGTCAAATGAGTACATGCCATCCGTGCCAAAATAGTCCTTCAGAAGCGAAAGGTTTGCATCGTGGTTTCCCCTCACTACGGCATACGTTGTCGTTGCAAACAGCATTTTTCCGGCAGTAAAAAACCTGTCCCATTCCTCAGAGTCATCAGGATTACTGACAAGGTCACCGGTATTGATTACAAAGGATATGTTGGGTTCTTGGCCGATGCGGTCGGCTACGATTTTGTGCCGTTCTGTCTGGGTGAAATAGGGCGCCTGTTCCCGGGTATCTCCATAAACGATAAATGAACACGAACCGTTTTCAGGAAATGTCCAAAAGCTCATGTTACCGATCGTATCAGGACCTGATTGCAGGGCATAGTGATACCGCATCCCTGCTTCAAGACCCGTAAGCAAAATCATGGGGGAAGGAGATGTTTTGTTCACAATAACTGCATGATCGTAGGACCCTGTTTGGAGATAGTACGATTCATTGGCATAGAGCAGGTTATCAGGGACAACATTGTGCGGGTACCACTTGAGAACTGTCGAATTGTGGGTAGTAGAAGTGACATAGGAAACGACAGTGGCATCTGCTCCTGCATAATGATCTGATGCTCCGCTCATAACGACTGCACTTCCTGGTAGTATCAGGAGCCAGCCAGCCTGTAGTATAAGAGCACCCGCAAGGTAAACAAGAGATCGCATTTTCAGATCATTCCCCTCCTTCCAAAAGATGCACATCCTCGGAACGAAAAAGGGCAAAACGATGTTCGCCCGGTGACGGGAGAGGGGTGATTCCATTATTCCGTTTTATCACTGCCATCAAGGGGAGGACACCTCCGATATGAATTTTCACCGAATGTTCCGTCGGGAGTATATCCGTCACGATACCGGATACAGCGTTCCAAGCAGTGTCAACAGTGACACGCGGTTCCTCAACAAGTGACACCTGTTCGCCGGCGATCCCGATAGTCACAGATGCCCCCACAGGAGTGGTGCCTTTAAGAGTAATCTGATAGCCCCCAATATCGATAGTGGAGGAAGTGCCATCGCAACTGAGTACTGTGCCCCTGAATATATTGTCAATACCTGCATAGTGCGCCGCTGACGGGGATCGTGGAGTTCGGAAAATGTCATCCGCAGAACCGGTCTGGACGAGGGATCCGCCAATAATAAGCGCAACACGATCGCTGACTCCATAGGCCTCTTCGCGTGAGTGACTCACCTGCAGAATGGTCAGGTTCTGGCTTTTTTTTACCGCCAGCATCATCCGCATACATTCTTCGCGTGTCCGGGGGTCAAGCGCTGCAAAAGGCTCATCGAGAAGAAGAATTTCGGGTTTTACTGCAAGCGCCCGGGCCAGAGCAACCCGCTGCTGCTCTCCCCCGCTCATGGATGATGGATAGTGATCGACAAGGTGAGCGATGGTGAATTCTTTGAGCAGAGATCGCACCCGTTGTTCAGTTTCAGGTTCGGCAACCCTTTGCAGTCTCAGGCCAAAAGCAATGTTTTCAAACGCTGTCATGTGAGGGAACAGTGAATAGTCCTGATAGACAATGGCGATGCGTCTTTTTTCAGGAGGGATACCGCTGGCATCGATGCCATCAAGGATGATTCTTCCACGGTCCGGGAACCGGAGGCCGGCAATAGTTTCTAAAAGGACCGTCTTACCAGCCCCGGAAGGACCCATAATGACCAGATATTCACCTTTGCTGATTCGGAGATTTACATCCTGCAGACTGAATTCCCCCAACGCAAGGAATACCTGCTCAAGCACGATCATGGTCATACCTCCCCACCGTCCGGGTTAACCACCGGAAGACAACGAACACAGCGATACAGATAATGATCATGATGAAGGCAACACTCCGGCTCTCTGCAAGCCCACCGGTCGTGAACCGCTGGTAGAT
>DATMWO010000031.1:0-9057 GCA_035562475.1 Methanoregula sp. | reverse complement strand
AGATTTTTAATCCCCAAAAGCAGATCTCACCGCTTTTTCGAAGGGAGATGAATTTTCTGCGAACTTTTTAGATATTTGAAGATGGGGCAATAGGTACCTTCCTCTTTGAATACAATGTATACGGGCTCTGAATAATTCCTTGTGCTCTTAAGAAAGACAAATTACTGATGCTATGATGGATGATAGTGCCTGTCTGCTCAAACCGTACCTGCGCACGGAGAAGCGATGATGATGTATTCGCTGTTGGTTATATCACAGAGGGGAGCTGCAGCGGCAGGGATGACACCCCCCTGAGTGGTGAGCGGGTATTGAGCATTTCTCCAGTGCCTGTATCTGGTAACTATTTAATCAAACGTAAACAGATTATTATGACATGGGTTTGTTCAACTATAACATCGAGAAATATTCACCGAAACAGCTGGTGATAATCCCTCTCGTTCTTCTGGCAATATCGGTTGTACTACTCGCATTAACCATGGCTTCAACCGGCATGCCCGTGACCCCGGGTATTGATTTCTCCGGCGGGACTGCAGTAACGATTGTTACTACTGACACCAAGGAACAGTTGCAATCGACGTTTGCCGGTTATCCGCTGGTTGATATCAGTGAAGGGGTGAATAACGGGTATTTTTTAAAATTCGGAGCAATGGACGATACAGAATTCCGATCATTGTCCGCCGTTATTTACCAGAAATTCCCTGATGCCAAGGTTGACCAGATCGGAGAAACCTTCGGAAAAACCCTGCAATCACAGGCAGTGCTTGCTCTGGTATTTTCCTTCATTGGCATGGCCATTGTGATTTTTTTAGCCTTCCGTACATTCGTGCCAGCGGTTGCAGTCGTCCTTTCGGCATTTGCTGACATGGTCATGACTGCAGCTGCCATGAATATTATAGGGATTCCGCTCTCGCTTGGCACACTCGCCGCGCTCCTGATGTTGATCGGTTACTCTGTGGACAGTGACATCCTGCTCACAAACCGGGTACTTAAACGGCAGGGTAAGCTCAACGAGAAGCTGACGGGCGCGTTCCGTACCGGCATCATTATGACCTCAACCACTCTGGCTGCGGCTTTGGCAATGTTTGTAATCGCCTGGTTAGGGTCTGTCCTGATCCTGATGGAGATATCCGCAGTACTCCTTATCGGCCTTGTTTTTGATGTCATGAATACCTGGCTGACAAACGTCGGAATACTCAAATGGTATATCCTGAAGGGAGGTGGCAAATGAATAAAAAAGAATTAAAAGCGCTCCTCACTGACTGGAGGGTTGCGACACTCATTATCCTTGTCGTCCTCTCAGTTATTGCCATAAATCCGCATTTTGATGAAAACGGTAATTTTACAACCAACCTCCAGTATGGACTTGACCTCCAGCAGGGCTCCTGGCTCCAGCTTGAATTCCAGGCAGAAGTTGTGGGATTCACTACCGATAGCCCGCTGGATGAATTCATCGCGAATCTCACAAAAAACCTTGACGGGGAAGTATTACAGGTTGATTCCAATCACCTCGAAATACGAAAATACTATTCGCAGGCAGATCTGGAACCGATATTTATTGCATCCGGGGGAAAAATTGTAAGTTACCAGCCGGGTGTATCAAAGGCAACTGCTGAAGACGTGAAGCGCATTCTTGAAAACAAGATCAATACGCTTGGCACCAAGGATGCAAAAGTCAATACCCTGACCGGGATGAACAATATCGCACGGTATATCCGCGTTGAACTGGCCGGCGTGGACATGAAACAGGCCCAGGATATCGTCGGAAAACAGGGCAAGTTCGAGATCCGTGTCCAGACAACCGGAAACCAGACCGAGCATGTTCTGTCGGGAGAAACAATCACCAGCGTTCAGACACCCAGCCAGGAGCCCCCGGGCAGTGACAAATGGGGTGTTGGTTTTACCTTAAGTGAGGGTGGTGCAGCTGCATTCCGCGCTGCTGCGATCAAATACGGTGCAACCGCAGACCCTGCCAATCACAACCTTATCATGCTTCTCGACAATAAGACCGTATACTCCGCTCCTTTATCAGAAGATCTCGCAGGGAAACTCCAGAGTGAGAATATCCGGCAGCTCTTTGCATCAACAGGAGCCGGTAAGTACGGGACCCAGCAGGCAACCAATCTTGAAATCCACCTCAGGGCAGGTGCATTACCTGTTGATGTTACCATTGCAGGATCCGGAGGAGTAACCGCTCCCCTTGGGGAGCGTTACAAGATGACAGCACTCCTTGCCGGGATTTGTGCGCTCATCGCTGTCGGGTTAGTCATCTATTACCGGTACCGCGAACCTGTCATCGTACTCCCGATGGTCCTGATCAATGCTTCAGAAATTATCATCCTGCTCGGTTTTATTGCCTTAATCAATTTCCAGCTGGATATGCCTACAATCGCCGGTCTTATTGCCGTCCTTGGAACTGGCATAGATCAACTGGTTGTGATAACAGATGAGATACTACACGAAGGCAAGGTTCCTTCACCAAATCTCTATCTGAAAAGGCTTTCGCGTGCTCTGAGTATTATCCTTGTCGCTGCTGCAACCGTTGTAATCGCGATGCTGCCCCTTTTATTAATGGACCTGTCTACCCTCAAGGGATTCGCGATGATTACCATCCTTGGTGTTCTTGTCGGTGTACTGGTGACCCGTCCCGCGTACGGAAAAATCATTATGCAAATCCTCTCCAAATAAAATCCATACCTTTATCTTTTTTTTAATCGACTATTCTTCCGGGTATGTAAAAATGAGCAAACCGGTTTTATATGATTTTTTTGCGACCTGGTGTGGTCCCTGCAGAATGCAGACGCCTATTTTGGAAGAACTCGGGAAAAAAATGGGTGATGTAATCGAGATTAAAAAGGTCGATGTTGACCAGCATATGGATCTTGCAGAAAAATACGGAATCCGTGTCGTTCCCACCCTGATTATTGAAAAGGATGGCAAGATTGTACAGTCCTTGGAGGGAGTTACTGATGCAGCGACGCTCGAAAAACTCCTCAAGCCGCTGGTGAATTAAGTGAAGATTGGGATTGTAGGGGGTACCGGAGATATCGGCGAGGGAATGGCAATGCGCCTTTCCCCCCTGTTTGACGTAATTGTTGGATCGCGGGAGAAAGATAAGGCTGAAGCTACCTGTGAATCTGGTATTGAGACCTTAAGAAAACGCGGTCAGAAGTGTTCACTTACCGGTGTTTCCAACCAAAACGCGGTGGATGATGCAGATATTGTCATCCTCGCAATCCCTTACAAACATCTTATCGGCACATTAGAGACTCTCAGCGGATTTGAAGGGAAGATTGTCATCAGCCCGGTCAATCCAATGGAAAAACGGGATTTTTTTACCTGTGTTCCTCCTCCGGAAGGCTCTGCAGCCCTTCTGATAAAAAAGCTTCTTCCGCCAACTGCCAGGATCTGCACAGCATTCAATACCATTGCGGCAAACCGCTGGAAATTGCTTGATGAGGACCTTATTTACTCAGTACCGGTTTGTGGGGATGATGGTGCTGCAAAACAACAGGTTATGGGAATTGTAAACCGCATTTCAAAACTTCAGGCTTTTGACGCAGGCCCTCTTGCGGCTTCTCCTCTGGTTGAGTGTTTAACTCCCCTTCTCCTCAATATTGCGCGGTACAACAAGATGAAGGATGTCGGGATCCAGTTCCGTTAAGATCAAGCACCTTGTCAGGTCCCTTGCCGGTTATTTGGGAGAGATAGAGTGGTGGCCGGGCTATCCTGATGAAGTAATGATTGGCGCTATTCTCACCCAGCAGACGCGTTGGGAGAATGTTGAGCGGGCACTGACAGAACTCAAAAAAAGAGGATTATGCTCTATCGACACCATCAGAGTGGCAGATATCCTTGACATCGAAGATGCGATCCGGTGCACAGGATTCTACCGCGTTAAGGCAAAGCGTCTCAAATTAATTGCCTTATTTGTCGTAGAAACGTATGGTGATATTGATAGAATGGCGGATGCATCAACCCCTCACCTCAGAAAAGGGTTATTAAGCATATCAGGAATTGGTGAAGAAACTGCTGATAGTATTCTCTGTTACGGTCTGTTTCGGACAAGTTTTGTGATTGATGCGTATACTGAGCGTATGACTCGGTGCATTGGCATTATGGAAAAACGGCAGGATTTAAAACGTCTTTTTGAAAAATGTCTCCCAAAAGATAATTACGTTTATCGACAGACGCATGCACATATCGTGGAGTATGCAAAAGAATTCTGTGGGAAAAAAAGGTGTTCTGAATGTATTCTGGTGAGTTCGAGCGGATAGGAAAAAGACTTTTTGCCGAGCACCTTGTCGGTGGAAATTTTGGGAATATGAGTGTCAGGAAAGGTGATGAGGGTTTTTTCATCAAACGATCCGGAACATACCTGGATGTTGCCGGTGCACTTGTATTCGTACCTCTCCAGGGAGAGGCCCCCCCTGAATCCTCAAGTGAGTATCGTGTGCATCGCGAGGTGTACAGAACGACAAAGCATGAATCGGTTATTCATGCCCATCCTCCCTGTGCTATAGCCGCATCACTCATCATGGATAAGATTATTCCCGAAGACAGCGAAGGGGAGATGCTCTGCCCTGAAATTCCTGTTGTTCAGGGTGCACCTGGTTCCCAGGAGATTGCAGAGAATGTTGCCCGCTCTCTCTCATCTTCAAGGCTGGTGATTGCACGGGGGCATGGTACTTTTGCTGCAGGAAAAACTCTTGACGAAGCGTTTGTTTACACCTCGCTGGCTGAACACTCCTGCAGGGTTCTTTTCCTTAAACGGAGTCTATTTCAACCAACTACAGAATAATTGGCTACGGAACAACCTTTGGGTATAGTGCCATTGTAACCCCCAACTCGTACAGGAAATGACGAGAAAAAAATGTAATCAGCATAGTGTTCCAAAAATTCAGATCGAAAAAATGTTCCTGTTCAAAGGACTCTAAAACGCGGGACGCTCCAAGGGCTTCGCCCCGCCACTATGGCGCCCCGGTTGCGATGGCGTTGTATACCCAGGGATCAGGTATGCCGGTACTCCAGATGAATCGCAGGTGCCCCCGCCCCAAAAAGGGGGCAGGGCTGGCGCAAGGGGGGCGGGGGGCGTTCAATACAACAAGAAATTAGACGCCAGAATATCACGATACCCTAAAATTTTTCAGAATTTCTTGTTTCCTTTTTGATAAAAGTGACCCTTGTATTCCTGCTCACCAGCAGATTATACGCATCATGCGTCCTGTTATACCGCACCAGTACATTGCGCAGTTCGAGGATTGATCCATACGGGGCAGATGTGATCAGGTCATTTACCGGGGTGATATGATAGGAAGGCAGCACTGCATATACCGGTGTTTTTGCTGTCCCGTCACAGAGCTTGAATACATGCGACCGTGCATCACCAAGCTCCCCGGACATTTTACTCCCGGCAACGTTTATCCGTTTTCCGACATGCAGGTGCAGTTTGGACAGCCGGAGGAATTTTGATCTGACGGGTAACCTGAAATTCTCCTTTCTCCTGCCATCCTTTCGCAGGATTGCATAACTGTACTTGAGGTCAGTGTTCACGTACCGGTAGGAATCCTCGCAGTGGGCAAGTGTCTCCATTAACCGGGAGAGTTTGATCGCAGGTGCGGTCTCAAAACTCCAGCAGCGGGGGGCAGTGCAGGTTGAACCCCAGATGAATGAGCACGGGCTGGAGACCTGCAGCCCTTTTTTTTGCAATGCTACGGTGAGTGATCGCATACGGGTCGCGTTCTCCTCATCCGCAGGTTCGACTATCAGGATCGAACCATCGGGAGCCAGTCGCTCCGATATTAGTGCCACAATGTCAGCCCTGACATCCATGGTGGCATCCGGAAGTTCATTCAGGACGTTGGAAAAGATAACCAGATCGATTTTTTCCGGAAGTCTGGTGATGTCGAGTGATCTGATATCTGTTTTAATCGGAGACTTAATGGATACTCTGCCCCCTCGGGGTACGAAAGCCTCGCGTAAATAGGTGAATGCCTCGATATGCTCTTCTGACCGTTCTACGGAATAGATCGATGCCTGTGCATCATCAAGTCGTGCATAAAAATCAGCGATTGCGAGCGGTACAACACCCGGCCCGGTTCCGACATCGAGGATGGTCATGTTTTTTTTCAGCAGCCCGTCTCGTGCGAGCATCAGGAGCAGGTGCCCGGTCTGAAAAAAATATACCGGGAAATGGTAAGCAAGATACCCCAGAACACTATATCCTTTTATGTAGTGTAATGACCGTTTGTGTGAGGGCTTCCAGTAATCGTCTTTCTGGGAGACGATCGCCCGGCGGAGGCGTTCGATGATGACCGGATCATTCCAGTCTTTCCCCACTTTTTTTGTGATGTACTGTTCGATGCTTTGCGCAAGGGAACCAGGCAATTCCCTTTTTGTAAAAAAATGCTGCTGCCGTTCAAGTTCCTCCTGATTCATCAGATATGGTTGTGCAGGAGGGATTCGGCTGATCTCAAAATCACCTTTACCTTTTTTTGCCATAAGTCCCAGAGCAGAAAGTTCAGGTGATATGATGCGGAACAGCTGGTTCACGGGCATCGGCTCATCGAGGTACGGGATAATCTCTGACAGGAAAAATGCCGGCTTTATTGCGGCGATATACTTTATTGTCGAGATAAGTTGTTGTTCTGCCATTAGTTGCCAGTTACTTGGTAGTGGGCGATATTACATCTTTGTATAGTGGGTGCCTTTGCGGGCAGATTATTTTCAGGTTCCCTGCGGCAGGATGATATATTTATTCAGCGAACATCCGAAACGATCATGCACCATGTGTGGCAGGTATTCGTTAGTCTTTATCGATGATCTTGGTAACCGGTTCAGGGTATTCAACCCGATGATCGGGTCACGTTCGCGGTTCAACATCGCTCCGGGAAATGAAATGCCGGTCATTATTCATGAAGAAAAAAATGAACTTGTCATGATGAAGTGGGGGCTGGTGCCTTACTGGACACAGGATATTACCACGGCACAACGACCGATCAACGCACGTGCAGAAACCTTATCAGAAAAACCGTCCTTTAAAGAGCTGCTGCAAAACCGCCGCTGTCTTGTTCCGGCATCCGGTTTTTTTGAATGGAAAAAGGAAGGTAAAAAGAAGATCCCGTTTTATGTTCACCTGCCCAAAATCCCGCTCTTTGCATTTGCCGGCCTCTATGACCAATGGGCAGGTACTGACGGAAATCTTATCAGAACGTATACTATCGTTACTACCGCTCCCAACGAACTTGTCGCAAAGGTCCACAATCGCATGCCGTCAATTCTCCTGCCCGAACATGAAGCTCGCTGGCTTTCAAAAACCCCTTTGAATGCTGAAGCACGCAATGAAATTCTTGCACCGTTTCCTGCAGAGGACATGTCGATGTATCCTGTCTCACCACTTGTTAATTCGCCGGATGCTGAGGATGAGCGTATTATCCTGCCCATGAATACCCTGAAACTAACTGAGGATACTAATGCTTGACCACTGCCCCGGTGCTGCGAACCTGCGGACACCCACACTCACTATCAAAAAGTGTCCGCAATGCGGTGATGAAGTGGAACTTTTTTCAAATGATATCTCCGTGAAATGCAGCGGGTGCGGTTTTGTGGTCTACAATGATATCGAATCCTGTATCGAGTGGTGCAGGCATGCAAAGGAATGTATCGGTGAGGAAATGTACACGAAACTTATGGAACGAAAAAGTGCTCCCGCCCAGCAGAAGGGGAAATAATGGTTCCTTTTAACGGAATTGAGTTATAAACTCAGGCAAACCTGAGGAATAACCGGTGATTGTTCAAAGAAATTCCTTTTTTTCCGGTATGAAAATAAAAACGTATGTCAGGTGAAGGAAGGGACAATGCCTGTCCTCCTGCCCCCCGGCATTTAGCGCGATGACGACGCATTACCTGTTCAGAATTGTATTACCTTTCCTTGAGGTATCATTTTTGGGGGGAGCCGAAGCGGCGGGGGTGAAACCTCCGAGAGCCTTTTGAGTTTTGTACTATCTTTTCAGACCGCTAACATTCGCTCGATCGCACAGCGGGCACGATAAGCAATCTCTTCTGGTACGGTGATGCGGGGTTGCAGGGAGATCAGAGCATTCCGGATTTTATTCAGATCTGTTTTTTTCATATTTCTGCAAATTGCTGCTGATGATAATGGATAGCATTGTTTTGTCGGGCATTCCCGTATGAGCCTGTGAAGGATACCAACTTCAGTACCAATGATGAACTCTTTTTCAGCGGAATTGCATACCTGCCTGATGATACCTGAAGTACTTGCGACATGATCTGCAAGATCGATTACTTCAGGACGGCACTCCGGGTGCACCAGGATGATCGCACCTGGATGGAGATCGTGCGCCTTGCCCACGTCCTCCGGAGTAATCCGGTCATGGACACTGCAGAATCCTTCCCAGGGCAGGATCTCCTTTTTAGTAAAACGCTGGGTATAGAGCCCGAGATTGCGATCGGGAACAAAAATTATCTTGTTTTCTTTTAATGAGTTGACCACCTTCACTGCGTTTGAAGAAGTACAGCAGATATCACTCTCGGCTTTTACCTCAGCGGTTGTGTTCACATAACAGACAACCGCTGCTTCCGGGTGCCGGGATTTGACGAGTTTCAGCTCGTCTGCCGTGATCATATCCGCCATGGGGCAGCAGGCATCCTGGGCCGGCAGCAGGACTGTTTTTTCCGGGGAGATAATTGCTGCAGTCTCAGCCATGAAGTCGACACCGCAGAATACGATCACGTCGCCATCCATGGTGGCAGCTGCCCGGGATAGTTCGAGGGAATCCCCGGTGAGATCAGCGATATCCTGTACTTCAGCCGGCTGGTAATTGTGCGCGAGAATAATCGCATGCCGATCCTCTTTCAGCCGGAGAATTTCGTCATGCATGAACGATGCGTCCTGCACCCTGCTCACTTCCGTACTTGTATGTGTTGATCCTGTGTATCAAATACGTGGATCACGTATCAGTATTTTTGTTTTTTATTGTAGAGTGCCAGTCAATGACAATGTTCCCCAGCGGGATGTTTAAGAAACCTGCTCGCAAAACT
>DATMWO010000030.1:0-6196 GCA_035562475.1 Methanoregula sp. | reverse complement strand
CAGAAGGTTACTTCAGATTTCGCGGATGGCAGCCAGACTGCGACCCCTTCAACAGCGGAGGAGGTTGTGTACACATCACCATAGTTCATCCCGTACCGGAGTTCGAATTCGAAAAGATACCGTGACAGTTCTTTTTTTGCGCTGATATCCGGTATAAGGTGGGTCAGTTTCGGGTCATCAAAAAATGCCCGGGTGAGCAGTGCACCTGCCTATTCAATCTGGTATTTTGACAGCCGTACGATATCCCCTTTCAGCTCCGCCATGACGCTTCACCGCGGAGCATTTGAATCCATATTTTTATAAAAGTTTCCTTATTTAACCGGGGGATCACGTGTCGTTGTTCATTCTTTTCCGGTTCCTGCCAGGGGTTCCGGACCGTTGTCTTCCTGTTCCATCTCCTTCTTTGCAGCAAGCAGGGCTTTCATGTCTTCACTGCTCACTGAGGGGTACGAGAGCCTGAGGCGATCCAGTGTATCAGAGATTACCGAAGTGACCGCGAGGTGGGTGAACCATTTGTGGTCCGCGGGGATGATATACCATGGTGCATGCGGAGTGCTCGTTGCATTGAACATATCCTGGTACGCTGCCATATATGCATCCCGGTATTTCATCTCCCCGATATCTTTTGCAGAGAACTTCCAGTGCTTTTCCGGCTCGTTAACCCTCTCTATGAACCGCTTTTTCTGGACTTCCTGGGAGACATGTAAGAAAAATTTCAGGACAATTATCCCGTTATTCACCAGATAATTTTCAAAACAGTTGATCTCATTGTACCGCCGTTCCCAGATAGTGTTGTCTTTTAAGTGCGGTGGGATCTGTTCATGCCCGAGAAGTTCAGGATGCACCCGGACAACCAGGACCTCTTCATAATACGAGCGGTTGAAAATCCCGATGTTACCCCGCCGCGGCAGGACCCGGGTATTCCGCCACAGGTAATCATGATCGAGTTCTTCTGCACTGGGCACCTTGAAACTCGAGACCTCGACCCCCTGGGGGTTCACTCCTGACATGACGTGCTTGATGGTACTGTCTTTACCAGCTGCATCCAGGGCCTGCAGGATAATCAGCAGGGCATAGGTATTCTGGGCATACAGTTTGTCCTGTTGTTCTGCCAGCAACCGGATCCCCTGTTTGAGTGCCTCGCCGGTATCCTCTTTTTTCATGAAATTACCCGTGTAACCGGGATCATAATCCCTGAGCAGGTCGATGTTTCTGCCCGGCCCGACACGGAGTTCATCCAGGGATATTTTTATTTCGTTGTTCATACTGCACCATAATTCTGATTATAGTCTGATGTCCTTAAATGCATCACTACGGGACAGTTTCAGGATTGCAAAGACACGGGATCATTAAAATCAGACAGTAAACGGGAGGGAGAGAACTGCTCATCCTGGCTTTACCGTAAAAAACCGGAGAGCTTTTGCGTGGTTTTCAGGAAGAATGCACCGCATTGCTCCGGGCAATCTTTGTTTTTACCTTTTCCCAGGTTTTCGTGATCAGGAAACTCTCTTCCATATACCCAATCATCTTCTCAAACTTCTTCATCGGGATGGCAAGGGTCAGGATATCTACCGGAACACACGGACGTGCCGAAGGATCGAACATCCCGAGCACTGCGCGGGGATGATCACTCTGCTGTTCCAGCCGGGGATAGTGGATGATCGAGGAGCATCCGGACCCAAACGGACAGATAACCCCGTTCGGGTCAGCCTGATCGAAATTGGCGAGCGTGAACAGCCCCGACAGCACCTCAGGCCGTGCAAAGAAGATGACCGCCTCAGGGTTATCCCTGGGGGCAAGCTTATCCCACCGCCTGAACGTATAGCACCTGCCAGCAGCTGGCAGGGAAACATGAAGGGCATCGACCTCATCGACAATCTCGGGTGTCTTTTTGTAGCGTTCGCCCTCGATCACACCAGGTTTTCCTGAGGAGAGGAAGTACCGGAAATGTTCACTTCGCTGCGTGTCATAACCCATATAAAACAGTCCGCCGCCACAGGTGACAGATGTCCGGTCAAAGACAAGCGAGGTCCCTTTCCTGACCCGTGCAAGGTCGCAGATGATGCATCGCCAGCCGCCAGGTGTTTTTGCCCGCTCTGCTATCCAGCCACCCTCACCGATCTCAAAGGTTATCGGAAGCTCTGCACCCGGGCAGTACTTCTGCCACAGCGTTACAAACCGGTCGCGAATCCCCGTATCCATGTGATGGTGTTTCTCTCCATGTTGGATATATAGTGATTACCTGAAGGGGCGTTTTTTTCATGCAGGCACGGTTCCATTCCATAAGCTATTCAAGATATCCGGTACGACTAATACGATCAGGAGTGTGGTGAAGGATCGAGCCGGTAGTCTGGGGGGCAGCAACCTTACCCCTCATTATCCTGATCGCACGGATCGTCGAGACCAGCCTTGAAACCGTCAGGACCATCTACATCAACCGCGGACATGCAAACCTTGCAGGCTGGATAGGAATCGTAAAAACCGGTATCTGGCTGCTCTCAACCGGCATTGTCATCACCAACCTTGGGGATTACTGGAACCTGTTTGCGTATCTTGCCGGGTACGGACTCGGGACCCTGCTTGGTATGCAGATCGAGAATATGATCTCACTCGGGCATGTAATCGTCCGGCTCATTACCCCCATGGATCCCCAGCCCCTGATAAGCGAGCTCTCCACGCTCGGGTACGGGATGACCCGGATCGAGGGATCCGGGAGTTTTTCCCACACCGTCTCTATCATCTTTATGATCGTTCCCAGAAAAGAACTCGGACGATTGCTGGGGGTGTTGTCATCCCGGTATCCTGATATTCTCTATACAGTAGAAGATGTGCGCAACATCAAGGAAGGGGCAAAGATCTTCCACAAGGATACAAAGAGCTGGATCCTGGGATTCTTCGGGCTATAATCCTCTTCACGTGCATTCAGCCCTGTGTCCCTGATCAAAAGGTCTATGTTCCCGCTGTGCTATCAATTCTGGAGGACAAAATCATGGATACCCCCAAAAAAGCAGGGACACTGATACCCATCTTCAATGCCAGGACCGGGAAGGCTGAAGACGTTCCCCCAATCATAAAAACTGATGCGGAGTGGAAAGCGCAGCTGACCCCCGAGCAATTTCAGGTAGCCCGGAAACAAGGTACGGAATACGCATTTACCGGTAAATACCATGCCCTCAAGGAACACGGTACCTATACCTGCATCTGCTGTGGCACTGACCTCTTTGTATCGGACACCAAGTTTGATTCCGGCACCGGCTGGCCCAGTTTTTTTGCTCCTGTATCCGCACTCAACGTCCGTACCCATACCGATACCTCGGGCGGGATGGTGCGTACTGAAGTGCTCTGTGCCCGCTGCGGGGCACATCTCGGCCATGTCTTCGATGACGGCCCGCCCCCGACCGGCAAACGCTATTGCATGAACTCGGCTGCGCTGGACTTCCATAAGACACCCTGATCTCCGGGTGCATACCCGGCACAACCCTTTTTATGCTGCCCTTCCCATAGCAGAGCAGGTGAATGGATCTATGGGGAAAATTTCAGCAGGCAGGAATGTGTTCATGTATCCCATGCCGGTTACCTTGCTCGGCACGCTGGTGGACAAAAAACCTGATTTCATGGCACTTGGGTGGATCACCCGCGTGAATGCGAACCCGCCGACTGTTGGCTGCGGGGTCGGGCGGCACCATCATTCAGTACGCGGTATCGAAGAGAACAAAACGTTCAGCATCAACTTCCCGTCAGCAGAAATGATGGAGAAGACAGATTTCTGCGGGCTGGTATCAGGAAAGGATGTTGACAAGGCATCGCTCTTTGATGTGTATTACGGGGAGCTGCAGACAGCCCCGATGATAACCGAATGTCCGCTCTCCCTGGAATGCCGGTTGCAGCTCACCGTTGAAAATCCCACCAATAATTTTTACATCGGTGAAATTATCGCATCCTATACAGAAGAGAAGTATCTCACCGATTGTAAACCGGATATCAAGAAGATCAATCCGCTCCTTCTTACCATGCCGGACAACCGCTACTGGACCGTGGGTGCATGTGCCGGCGATGCGTGGAATTGCGGAAAAAAACTGGTTCGGAAATAACCAGCAGGAGCCTGGCAGATGCTCTACCGACGGATGAACCGGACAACAATGAATCTTTCGATTCTCGGGTTTGGCTGCATGCGGCTGCCCCAGACAGCTGATTGCCGGATCGATGAACCAAAGGCTACAGCGATGGTACGGTACGCGATTGATCGCGGTGTTAACTATCTCGACACGGCGTATGTATACCACAACGGCGGGAGCGAACCGTTTCTCGGCAGAGCTCTTGCGGGTGGCTACCGTGAAAAAGTGCATCTCGCAACAAAACTCCCCGTGTGGGAGGTTCAGTCCCGGAAAGATATGGATCGGTTTCTCGACGAGCAGCTCTGCCGGCTCAATACGGATCACATCGATTTTTACCTGCTCCACGGGCTTGGTCGTACATCATGGCTGAATATGGTCAATCTCAATGTCGGGGAATTTCTCGACCAGGCAATTGCCGATGGCAGGATACGTCACGCCGGATTCTCGTTCCACGATGAAGTGCGGGCGTTTAAAGAGATCGTGGATGACTACCCCTGGACCTTTGCCCAGATCCAGTACAATTACATGGACGAGGAGTACCAGGCAGGTACAGAAGGGCTTAATTATGCTGCCGGGAAAGGGCTCGGGATCGTGATCATGGAACCGCTCCGCGGCGGTGTGCTGGCCCGGGAGACTGCAGAGACAAAGAAGCTCTGGGCGTCAGGTGGGCATTCCCGCCCGGCGGCTGATTGGGGCTTGCGGTGGCTCTGGAACCGCCCGGAAATTACCGTTGTGCTCTCCGGCATGAGCACGATGCAGCAGGTAAAGGATAACCTGAGCTCTGCAAACAGCGGCAAACCGTTGTCGCTTACAAAAGACGATATCGCGGTGTATGAAACCGTGAAAACCTTCTACCGCAGCAGGATGAAGATACCCTGCACGAAGTGCCGGTACTGCATGCCGTGCATGGCCGGGGTCGAGATCCCGGAGTGCTTTGCCGCTTTCAATGATGCAGCGGTCTATTGCGATACGGCCGGTGCAAAGATCTCCTATGATGCCTTCACCGGTTGTGGCGGTGATGCATCACAGTGCCAGGATTGCGGGGTATGCGAAAGCCTCTGTCCCCAGCATCTCCCGATACGGAAACACTTACAAGAGGTCTCCGCATTGTTCGGACACTAACCTATACGAGAAGAACCATGCGCATCGGCTACCCCTGTATCAACCGCTCGATTGGCTGCACTGCTTCCCGCACCTTCCGGCTTGCGTCCTACACCGAAGAGCGGATGAGGCAAACCGTTCACGGGAACCTGGACTGCCTGGGAAAGATCCTCGCTTATAATAGAATGCATGGCATGCTCTTCTTCCGGATCACGTCAGATCTCGTGCCGTTTGCCTCGCACCCGGTCTGCACCTTCCCGTGGCAGGAAGAGTTCGCCAGGGTGTTTGAAAAAATCGGCGACTACATCCGGCGATACGGATTCCGGATATCCATGCACCCGGACCAGTTCGTCCTCCTCAATGCACCAGACAAAGGGGTACTTCAGCGCAGCATTGCCGATCTCGTGTACCAGGTGCAGGTGCTCGACCTGATGGGACTTGACAGATCGGCAAAAGTCCAGGTCCATGTCGGGGGTGTTTATGGAGATAAACCGGCAGCAATCGACCGGTTTGTGAAACAGTACGACCTGCTCGACACGACTATCAGGGAACGGCTGGTGATTGAGAACGATGAACGGCTGTACACCCTGAGCGACTGCCTCGTCATTCATGAGCGGACCGGTATCCCCGTCATCGCAGATACATTCCACCATTCCCTCTATAATACCGGGGAACCGTTTACGACCATGCTCGATCCGGTCCGGAAAACCTGGAAAGCCTGCGATGGAATTCCGATGGTCGATTACAGCTCGCAGGAACCGGGGAAACGGGTGGGGGCACATGCCCTGCACATTGAAGCAGAAGACTTCCGGCAGTTCCTCAGGGAAACCAGTCCTGCGGACTTTGACATCATGCTCGAGATCAAGGACAAGGAGAAGAGTGCCTGGGCAGCACTCGGGATTGCCCGGGATGATCCACGGCTGGTTACTGGTGATTTGGACGATGCGTGAGCTTATCAGATCTCCCCTCCTACCCTACCG
>DATMWO010000029.1:0-2807 GCA_035562475.1 Methanoregula sp. | reverse complement strand
ATTATGAGACGGGTAACAATCCCCGCATAAAATCTGAAAAATACGATTTCCCTAAAGAAATCATCGGGAAGCTGTGTCACTTAGGAGAGACTGCCACATCCACAAGATTTTTCCAGTAATTTTCGCATATGGCCGTACAGTATCCCCCAACACTGACCTGATCCGAATCAAGACTCGCAAGTGCGCATGTTATGGATTCCTGATCAGGATCGAGGAGAATAATCTTCCGAAGATCGTACTCGGTGGAAAGGTCGATCAGGGTATCGAGCTGATCCCTTTGAACTGCGATCTGCCGCTGGTGTTCCAGCAGGCATACAAGACTTTCTCTGTCTGGCTTTGGCTGGAAAAAGAAGACATTTTGCCGGACGAGAGAAGTGATCTCAGGCTCGGATATACTATCACAGATCAGTACATGCCCGCTGATGCCAACATCCCTCATCGAGCGCATCAGGGTCCGGTACGTACCCGTGATCGCATCATTCCATTCGAATTCATCATCATAGTATGTATCTGCGATGCGAAGTACATGAGGCGCAGGCAGGCCACACCAGGCACCTTTTTTCTGCACAACGATTCCTGCAGCATCTTCAATGATTGCCTGAGGATCCAGACCAAGTTCACCAATTGCCTTCCTCCCATCAACACCGAGCAGGCTCTGCATAATCCGGTTTTCATAGAACCGGCCGCCCGCGCAGGACAGTGTAATTCCCGCTGTTACCTGAGGTTCAAGGGACTGGTCAAGCAAGTACGTGATCGTATCTGCGGTTGTTCCGCGATGCTCCGCAATCCATACTGCAAGTGCGGCCACATCCGGCATACCGGGCTCCGCTCCAAACGCCCGGGTTGCCAGTTTCAGCCGTTTTGCCATATACAGATATTATTACTCATAAGCATCTAAAAAGTACTGATGAATCCACCACCGCTGCTGGTCACCTGCGGGTTGCCGTACACCAACGGCCCCTGTCATCTCGGACATCTGCGAACGTACGTACCTGCTGACGTTTACGTCCGCTACATGCGGCGGACAGGAGAGGAGGTTGTATTTGTCTGCGGTTCGGACAATCATGGAACTCCTATTGTCGTCTCGGCTGAGGAAGCAGGGGTCTCCCCACGAGCACTTTCTGAACGGTATCACCGGCATTTCGATGATACCTTCAAACGGATGGAGGTACTATTCGACCGGTTTGGAATGACCGATGACCCCGCAACCCACTACCGGACAACATCAATTGTATCCGAACTCATCAAGAAAGGCTATATCTATAAACAGGTTGTACACCAGGCATATTGCACGAAATGCAGGAGATTTCTCCCTGACCGGTACGTGGAAGGCATCTGTCCCCACTGCGGGACACAGGCACGGGGCGACGAATGTGACCAGGGATGCGGCAAGCACCTTGAGCCCGGAGAGATCAAAGATCCGATCTGCAAGGTTTGTGGGACGAAAGCGGAGTTCCGGGACCAGGAACATTATTTTTTTAAACTCTCTGAGTTCAAGGAGTTCCTGCTTCCCTATCTTGACACGCTGAGGGGAACGAGCAACGCGAAGAACTATGCTATCGGCTGGATAAAAGATGAACTCCACGACTGGTGCATCACCCGCACGCTTGAGTGGGGAGTAAAGTTCCCTGGCCGCGACGATCTGGTGGTCTATGTCTGGGTCGACGCTCCGATTGGATATATTGCATTTACCGAAGAGTGGGCAAAGAAGGCGGGCAAAGACTGGAAGCGGTACTGGTGCGGTGAAAACCGGGTTACCCATTTCATTGGTGGTGACATCATCTATCACCACAGCATTTTCTGGCCGGCCCTCTTAAAAGCGGCAGGATATGGCGTACCGCATGCAATCGTTGCCAGCGGGATGGTCAAGGTCGATGATCACAAGTTCTCGAAATCACGGGGATATGTTGTCTGGACGAACGATGATTACCTCGACAGAGGATTACCTGCAGACTACCTCCGCTACTACCTGCTTGCGTACACAAGTCACACCAAGGAACTGAATTTTTCCTGGAAAGTCTTCTCAGAGCGGATCAATAACGAGGTTGTCAACATCTTTGGTAACTTTGTGTACCGTACGCTTTTCTTCGCTCACAAAGAGTTCAACGGTGTTCCTTCCTGCACGGTAGATCCGGCCATTATTGCAGAGATCGAAAAGAGCCTGGTAAACGTAGACCGGTTCATGCGGGAGTATGAGTTCAAGGGGGCAGTGGATGCGATAATGGCACTTGCTGCCTTTGGAAATACCTACATCCAGACAAACGCACCCTGGAAGCTCATCAAAACGGACCGGGAAGCAGCGGCACAGGTTATCAAGAACTGTATTCAGATAGCAAAAGCTGTCACTCTTCTTATCGAACCTGTCATGCCGGTAAAAGCGCAGGAGTGCTGGACAATGCTGGGCTACAACGACAAGGTCTCAAACCATCTCATAAGCGAGGCAGGCCGGGATGTTCCTGAAACATGCATCAAGGCTCCGGTACCCCTCTTTTCAAAGATGGAAGAGGATCAGGTAAAGGAACTCGATGCCCTGCTCCAGAAGCGCGTGGGAGAGGCGAATAAAAAGAGGGAGAAGACACCTGTGGTTACCTTTGAGGAATTCCAGAAACTCGATATCAGGACCGGTAAAGTGCTGTGCGCAGAACCTGTACCAAAATCGAACAAGCTCCTGAAATTACAGGTAGATATCGGGAGCGAAACCCGCCAGATCGTGGCGGGTATGCAGCAGTTCTACAAACCTGATGAACTGGTGGGCAGGGACGTGGTAGTTGTCACCAATCTTGCTCCGGCAAAAATATTCGGCGTGG
>DATMWO010000028.1:0-2781 GCA_035562475.1 Methanoregula sp. | reverse complement strand
GCAGGGCAGGTACCCGACCCGACCACCGGGTCTCGTACAGTACCGATTTACCAGACATCTTCGTACGTGTTCAAGAGTGCAGAGCACGCAGCAAACTTGTTCGGCCTCCGTGAGCTGGGGAACATTTACACCCGGCTCATGAACCCGACGACCGATGTGTTTGAGAAGCGGATGGCGGCAATCGAGGGAGGCACCGGAGCACTCGGGGTAGCATCCGGGCAGGCAGCGATCACCTACTCGCTCCTGAACATCACCCGTCCTGGAGATGAGATCGTAGCAGCAGACAATCTGTATGGCGGTACCTATGAGCTCTTCAACTATACCTTCCCGAAATTCGGGAGGACGGTTGTCTTTGTCGACTCCACGAAACCGGAGGCGTTCAAAAAGGCCATAACTCCAAAGACTCGTGCGATATACGCAGAAACCATTGGTAATCCCAAGCTGGATATCCCGGACTTTGTAACTATTGCCAGGATTTCCCATGAGGCCGGGATACCACTTGTCGTTGATAATACAACAGGAGTCGGACTCGTCCGCCCGATCCAGCACGGTGCAGATATTGTCGTTCACTCGGCGACCAAGTATATCGGTGGGCACGGGAACTCGATTGGCGGTGTCATCGTCGATTCAGGAAAATTTGCCTGGAACAACGGGAAATTCCCTGAGTTCACGGAACCCGATCCCAGTTATCACGGCCTGAAATACTGGGATGCCTTCAGCAACTTCCCCGGTGCGGGAAACATAGCTTATATCTTCAAGATCCGGCTCTCACTCCTTCGGGATACCGGTGCCGCTCTCAGCCCGTTCAATGCCTGGTTGTTCCTGCTCGGTCTTGAGACGCTCCATCTCCGTGTACCCCGTCATTCACAGAATGCACTCGCGGTTGCAGAATTTTTAAAGAAACACCCGAAGGTAGCATGGGTGAACTACACGGGACTTCCCGAACACCAGAGCCATGCCCTCGCAAAGAAATATCTCGTTGGCGGGTTCGGTCCCATTGTCGGGTTTGGTGTCAAGGGCGGTGAGAAGGCCAGCACGAAGTTTATTGACAGTCTCAAACTCTTCTCCAACCTTGCCAACATCGGTGACTCCAAGAGTCTTGTCATCCACCCGGCATCCACCACCCACCAGCAGCTTACCGTTGAAGAACAGAAAAAGACCGGGGTCACCCCTGATGCAATACGGCTCTCTGTAGGAACCGAGGATATTGAAGATATCATCGCTGACCTTGAGCAGGCTCTGGCAGTGGTATAATGCATTCCATATTCGTTAGACCCAATGGAAACATCCATGACATTATCGCGGAACTCTCCGCAATACGGGACGGTGTTTGTAGATGATCAAAGGGTCTGTCGGCACGGTAACAACACATTTTTATCATCACCCTTCCCCGCTCGTACTGGAAAGCGGGGATATTCTCCCTTCCCTGACTATTGCCTATGAGACCTATGGGAAACTGAACCGGGAGCGGAACAATGCCATTTTGATCTGTCATGCACTCTCGGGCGATGCCCATGTAGCGGGATTTCATGAAGGGGAGGATAAACCGGGCTGGTGGGATGCGGTAGTTGGTCCGGGCAAAGCCTTTGACACTGACCGGTATTTTGTAATCTGCTCGAATGTGATCGGCGGATGCAAGGGATCAACCGGTCCGTCATCAGACAACCCGGCGACCGGCAAACCCTATGGTGCATTTTTCCCGGTAATCACGATCAGGGATATGGTAAATGCCCAGAAGCTGCTCATCGACCACCTTGGCATCACGCAGCTCTATGCGGTGGCTGGCGGATCGATGGGTGGCATGCAGGTGCTCGAGTGGACGGTCAGCTACCCGGATATGCTGAAAAAGGCGATTGTAATAGCAGCTACGGGCTACTCCACACCCCAGCAGATCGCGTTCAACGAAGTCGGTCGGAAGGCGATCATCTCGGATCCCGAATGGAACGGCGGGAATTACTATGATACAAAATCGTATGATGCTCCGGGCCCGGTCAAGGGACTCGCGCTTGCCCGCATGGTCGGCCACATCACGTATCTTTCCGATGAATCGATGCACGCAAAGTTCGGGCGCTCGCTCCAGGCAAAAGACCGGATCGGGTTTGACTTCTCGACGGATTTTGCTGTCGAGAGTTATCTCCACCACCAGGGTGATACGTTTACCCAGCGGTTCGATGCCAACTCATACCTCTACATAACAAAGGCGATCGATTACTTCGACCTGACAATTGACGGTTCGCTCACAAAAGGGCTTTCAGGAGTAAACGCGGGATTCCTCGTTATCTCGGTATCTTCTGACTGGCTCTATCCCCCCTACCAGTCGCAGGAGATTGTCCAGGCACTGACGGCAAACGAACGCGAGGTCCGGTACAGCGAGATCCGGTCGAACTATGGCCATGACGCGTTCTTACTGGAATCCGGCCAGATCAATTACCTGATCTCCCAGTTCCTTTCAAGAACCGTGGTCGGCGATGTCATGATCAGGAATGTGCCAACCATCGAGGAAGGGGCAACAACAGCAGTGACGGCACGGCGATTGATCAACCTGGAAGTCAACCACCTGCCGGTACTTTCGTCAAACGGGCAGCTCGTCGGTATCGTCACCTCATGGGACATTGCAAAAGCAGTTGCAAAGAATTTCCTCTGGCTTGATGAGATCATGTCAAAAAATGTCATCACAACAGCCCCGGATGAACCGATCGAGTCTGCTGCAAAGAAAATGGAGGAGCACTCCATCTCGGCCCTGCCGGTCGTTGATGCAGACCAGCATCTCATCGGCCTTAT
>DATMWO010000027.1:0-2700 GCA_035562475.1 Methanoregula sp. | reverse complement strand
ATTTTGTTGAAGGGTTATTTGAATTGATTGATTTATGCTTGGTTGAATGTACGTAATTTTTTTTGGATCATTTCTATAAGTTTTTTTGAATTAGTCTGTCCTGCCACAAATGTGTGACTGTTATATCGTTCAAAAATATTTGAGATTTTTTTTAATCACCAGTCCCGACATCGTATCCAGGGAATTTTCGCGGTTATCGTGTGAATGGTCATCATTTCAACTACTGGCTGGCTGATGCTCACAATTAGCGCGATAGTTTCCCAAGATTTGTACAAGAAAGTTCTGCCTGGCACATCGCAAAACATACTTTTTCTAAAAAAAAAATCCCTGTCACGCGAACCATTTAAATCCTGCAGGCTAACGTACCTGTAGTGAAAACTGCAATTCTGGGGGGGGGTCTTTCCGGGCTTACGCTTGCCCGGCTCCTGCAGGAACAAGGCGAAGAGGTAACGGTTCTTGAAGCGGAGCCGGAATATGGGGGATTGTGTCGGTCAAAAACCGATCAGGGATTTACTTTTGATACCGGCGGTTCACACATCATCTTCTCCCGTGATGATGAAGTACTTGCGTTCATGCGCAGGATGATTGCAGGTAATGAAGAACGAAATAACCGCACCACGAAAATTTTTTATAAACAGCAATTTGTAAAATATCCCTTTGAAAATGGACTTTCTGATCTGCCCCCGGAAGACCGGTTTTTGTGTATCAACGAATTTATTAAGACCCTGATTGCCGTTGGAAAGGGTGAGATTCCGCCACCGGTAAACTTCCAGGAATGGATATACTATACTTTCGGTAATGGTATTGCCGAATGTTACATGATTCCCTACAATGAGAAAATCTGGAAGTATCCGACTGACAAAATGTCCCTTCACTGGGTTGACGGGCGCATCCCCCGTCCACCTGTTGAGGATATAATCAAATCCGCGATTGGAATCAACACCGAAGGATACACCCACCAGGCAGTATTTTCCTACCCGCTTGACGGCGGGATTAAAGCACTCGTGTGTGCAATCGCACAACCCATTGAACCGTGTATTAAAACCGGATTCAGGGTTACATCGATCATAAAATCTGGTGAGGTATGGCAGATCAGCAATGGTGATGAACGTTTGCAGACAGACCGGTGCATCTGCACGATGCCGGTGCAGCACCTGTTGTCCTGCCTTGATGATGTCCCTGTTGATGTAAAAAATGCGGCCGATGCATTAACGTATAATTCGCTGGTGTGTGTCAATATCGGGATCCATGGGTCCGTGCCGGGAATTTCCTGGATTTATATTCCGGATCCTGCTGTGGGAAGGACAAACCGTATCTCTTTCCCGTCAGGGTACAGCCGTCATGCTGCCCCGGCTGGCTGCAGTGCGATCCTTGCTGAAATAACGCACCAGCCCGGGGATGATATTGCCAATCTGACTGATGATGAACTCAAAAGCGAAGTCGTTGACATGCTCCAGAGCATGCAAATCCTTCAGAAGGATCAGATTATCTATATTTCTGTGGAGCGGCAGCCTTTTGCCTATGTGGTCTATGATCTTGATTACCAGAAAAATATCGCAATCGTAAAGGAATATTGTCAGGAGATCGGTATTCCGCTTGTCGGCAGATTCGCTCAATTTGAGTATCTGAATATGGACGGCTGCATCAGAAGTGTTATGGATTTTATCGCAACAAAGAAACTTCAGTAATTGTTATCAGTTATATTCCTCTTATCATTGCTGTTATTATATGTAGAAAACATGATCGTATAAACAGATTGAACATCACCCTTATTACCAGTAACCATATACAGTGTACAGGAGTTTTTTTCCCCATGATATCGGTCATAATCCCGACCTTTAATGAAGAAGAGAACATTGCTCAGTGTCTCGTTTCTCTCACCCACCAGACGGTGCCACGGACTGATTACGAGATCATTGTTGTGGATGGCGGCTCTAAGGATACAACGTGCATGATCGCGGGAAAATATGCGGACAAGGTTTTCAAGCAGACAAGCAAAAAAGTTGGGGGTGCCCGAAACGACGGGTTTATGGCAGCGAAAGGCGAAATTATTGCAACAACCGATGCTGATTGTATCCTTCCCCCGACATGGATTGAAACAATAAAACAGGATTTTAAAGACGAACGTGTTGTTCAGCTGTATGGTCCTGTCTACCCGATTGAAGTGGGGATTAGAAATAAATTATCGATTTTGCTCGCCAACACATTCTCCCGTATCGGCTATTACAGCCAAACGTTCTATTATACCCTGGGCTGTAACACAGCATTCCGGAAAGATGCGTTTATTAAAGCGGGAATGTACCGATGTTTCGATGCCGGAGATGACCTCGAGATCGCTTTACGGATGAAGGATCAGGGAAAGGTCGTTTTTGATGGAAGGCTTAAAGTTGGTTTTTCGATGCGCCGGTATCAGCAGTTCGGAACATTGAAATCAATCTATGAATGGTTCTATATTGTATCCCGCGGGGGCGAGACCCAGAAATACTCCTATACTCAGAAAAAATACAAATAATGGCATCATTATTTTCTGGTTGATTTTTGTCGATTGGATGTGTTCATATCTGAAGATGATCAAAAAGGTTGCAATCAATTTCCTAAGGTCGAAAGGATATCTTCGTTTAACCACAGCGAATTTTTCCATTGTTGGGTATGGAGATAACTGCTGCATATGATGGCTATGCATGCGTTTTAATGGACTGT
>DATMWO010000026.1:0-5009 GCA_035562475.1 Methanoregula sp. | reverse complement strand
ATATATATCGGGGGAAGGAGTTGAGAACTAATGTTTGATAATCTAAAACAAAAAACCAACGAATCCATCGATAAATCGGTCGATGACACTCGCGAGGCTGCGCGTGTTGTATACGATGACGCAAAAATCGCCACACATACCACCACCAAAAATGCAGAAGTGAATGAACGGAAAGAAGCAGATCCGGTAAAACCGGTAAAAATCGGTGACCCTCAAATTATTTCTGATCTTAAAATCACGGCAAACAGGGTTGAACCTGAATTGAAGAAGGCGGAAATCTGATTTCAACCTCTTTTTTCACGCACAGAGACAATAGCACAATATCCTGATGATCCTTTAAATCACACCGAAGGAACAGATATTTCGGCGATCTCCTGGGCCAACCGCAGTATTATCGCGTAAATAAAACCAGGACAATGGAAGAAACCCAGAAACTGATACGTTCCCTGGTATGAGGAAAACAGTGCTGTGATACGGTTTCAATTATAAATAAAAAAAATTATCGCAGGGGAACCTGGAATTCCCTTGCCATTTCAGCCATCTCCTGTAACCTCTTGTTGACACAATAGTTGATCGTTCCCTCCTTATATGACCCGTCAGGCTGCTGCTCCCCTGCCGGTACTCCGGTGAGGAACTCGATGCCCTCATCAATTGTCCTGGCAGCGTAAATGGCAAATTTTCCCGCTTTTCCAGCTTCAAGGAGCTCTTCTTTTAACATGAGGTTCTGGATATTACTTGCCGGTATCATGACTCCCTGCTGCCCGGTCAGGCCTTTGGCCTTGCACACCTCAAAAAAACCTTCAAGCTTCTCATTCACGCCCCCGATGGCCTGGACCTCACCCCGCTGGTTAACGGATCCGGTAACCGCAATGGATTGTTTAAGAGGTAATCCGGAGAGAGCTGAAAGTATCGCATATAATTCCGTACTCGATGCACTATCGCCGTCCACTCCCCCGTAACTCTGTTCAAAGACGAGTTTTGCGCTCAGGGAGAGCGGTTTGTCCTGGGCATACTTGTTGGCAAGATATCCCCCGAGGATGAGGACGCCCTTGGTATGGGTCGGTCCACCCAGTTGTGCCTGGCGTTCGATGTCGATAATCCCCTCCCGGCCCACAGTAACACTGGCGGTGACCCTTGAGGGTCTGCCAAAGGCAAAGTCACCGAATTCCATTACTGAAAGTCCGTTGATCTGCCCGACCTGCGTTCCTTCCGTATCTATTAGGAATACTCCCCGTTCGATGAACTCCTGTATCTTCTGCTGGATCAGGTTGGACCGGTAGATCTTTTCCTCAAACGCCTTTTCAATATGTTTCACGGATATTGACGCTGCTTTTTCCTGTATCGCGTAGAAATTTGCCTCCTTAACCAGGTCAGCAATACCCGAAAATCTCGTGGAAAGCTTCTTTTTATCATCTGCGAACCGTGACCCATATTCCACGACCTTTGCTACCGCGGTATTATCCAGGTGTTTTAAGTTGAAACGGGTACAGAGTGTACAGATGAATGCTGCGTATTTCTTCACGTTGTCTTCATTCCGATCCATGACCGTGTCAAAGTCTGCTCTCACCTTGAAGAGCTTGGGGTAATCCGGGTCTTCCTGGTTCAGGATCTGGTTGATATCCGGAGCGCCGATAAGGATAACCTTTACGCTCAGGGGGATCGGCTCGGGTTTAAGCCCCCGCGTCATGATAAATCCTGCCTGCTCTCCAGGCTCCTCAATTTTGATCTTTTCCGTTTTGAGGGCAGATTTAAGCCCTTCCCAGGCAAAAGGATACCTGAAGAGGTCCAGTACCGGAATTACGAGGTATCCGCCGTTCGCTCTGTGAACTGAACCCGGGCGGATCATCATGAAGTCGGTTGTCACGACACCGAACAGGACCTCCTTTTCTGCTTTCCCCATGAGGTTCTGGTAGCTTGGAGTATCCTCAAAGACAACCGGTGCCCCGTCAGAACCTGCGTTGTCCACCACCACGTTAATTTCATATTTCCTGAAAGCAAGGTCCTTTGAAAACCATTGCTGGAACTGGGGTACGACCTGCTCCTGCTGCTTCTGTTGCTGCCCCGACCCAAGGAACGTGCCGAGGTTATCCAGGATATCCTTCTGGACGTTGTCGATATACGGAATGACTTCACTGATCGTTCCGTATTTTTCTTTGAGCCTTCGCAGAAGATGGCCAATAGCATAGAGAGCGATCTCGTTATTGAGAACTTGAACCACTTCTGTCCCCTTTATATCCAGCTCCCGCATCTGGCGAAACCCTGCCCGCAGGTCAGGATCAAGGGCATCCCTTTTCTGGAGTATTTCCGCTTGGGTCTCCTTGGGGAGCGCCTCAAACTCCTCCTGGGTGAGTGGTTTGTCGTTAATCACCGGTATAATCATGAGGCCGGTAGGTCCCATCTGGATGGAAAACCCTTGTTTTGCAGCGCTCTCGTTGGCCACCCTGACGATGGTGTCGCGTTCCTTGTCGATTTTTCCGAGTGCCTCCTGGCGCTTGGTCGCATAGTCCTCACTTTCAAACGCTCGTGGCAGGGCTCGCTTCACTTCACTGATAAAGGAAGCCATGTCGGTCTTTAACCGGCTGCCCATACCCGGTGGAAGCCGGATTGCATTGGGTTCGTACGGGTTGACAAAATTGTTGACATAGATCCAGTCATCGGCTTTCGGTTCGGTCTTTGCTAATTCGTTAACCAACTTTTTTACAGCAGTTTTTCTCCCGGTTCCTGGCATACCGGCAACATAGATATTGAATCCTTTCTCTCGTATTTCAAGCCCGAACCGGAGCGCCTTCTGGGCCCTTTCCTGGCCGAAAATCTCTTCTGAGGGGTTCAGTGTTTCCGTTGTGGAACACTCAACCTGGTCGGGCTGGTAGGAAGCCCGGTAATCCGCGACTGGTAATGCTTTGATCATGTTGATTCATCCCATAATTTCATATTCCCGTTATTCAGTTCAGTATTATTGCGGTTTTTTTATAACGCGAACAGGTAAAATTCCTCTTCATGTGACCATAACTGACAGTAGGTTTCGTCTGTTTTTTACGATCCTGTCGTATGTGCTCTATTCTGGGGTATTTATGCTTATGTTCATTTTTCAAAAAATATAACAAAAGTTCACCTCTTACAATTGGCATGTAAGGATATTGGTATGGACGGTAAATTCCCGCAGCAGATACAGAGTTGATGAAAAATATTACGGAACATGCAAAGAGAGCCCATAAGATCGAGACGATTCCTGCCGACATGAGGGGTAAGATCAAAACAACCATTAAAAAATAACCCTGCCCTTTTTTGTATGCCTTATGGCGTACCCTGGTTATATTTCAGGGTTGGATCCTATTTTGTCCCTATGAAAAGCGTATTATCAGAACAGGCAGCAACCTTACCGCAACGCGTTTGTCCATTGCGTACGTGACGGGATCCTATCTTATGACAGTTGCAATCCATATCCAGAACCTGACCCGGCGATTCAACGGTCTTGTCGCCGTGGACAATATATCCTTTGATATCGAAGCCGGCGAGATTTTTGGCCTGCTTGGCCCAAACGGTGCCGGCAAGACAACAACCCTCTCCATGCTCTCCACCATGCTCAAACCAACCTCAGGTTCAGCAACGGTCAACGGCATCGATATTGAACGCGATGAGGATGGTGTCAGGAAATCCATCGGCATTGTCTTCCAGGACCAGAGCCTTGATGAAGAACTGACTGCCTGGGAAAACATGGACTTCCACGGACGGCTCTACCGGATCCCGGCAGATATGCGAAAACAACGGATCACCGAGCTCCTCAACCTCGTTGAGCTGGAAGACCGGAAGGATGACATAGTGAAAACATTTTCCGGAGGCATGCGGAGACGCCTCGAGATTGCACGCGGTCTTCTCCACCATCCAACGGTCCTGTTCCTGGACGAACCCACCCTGGGCCTTGACCCCCAGACCCGCAACCACCTCTGGCAGTACATTGCAACCCTGGCACAGGAAAAGGGAATCACCATTATCCTCACCACGCATTACATGGAGGAAGCCGACCGGTTGTGTAACCGGGTCGCTATCATCGATCACGGGAAGATCATTGCCCTTGACACCCCAAAAAACCTAAAAGATGGCATTGGCGGGGATGTCGTGACCATCCGCTCACCGGACCCGGCAGCAATTATCGCAGCCCTTTCTGAACCGTGGATTACCCGCGTGGAACACCACAACGATGAAGTGATTGTCAGCCTGCAGAATGCCGAACAGCATATCAGTACTATCGTAACCCTGCTCAACACAAACCGTGTCCCGATCGAGTCCATCGCGATCCACAAGCCAACCCTGGAGGATGTGTTCCTCTCCTTTACCGGAAAAACCATCCGGGAGGAGGAAGCGGACAATAAAACGAACATGCGCATGTACCAGAAAATGGTGAGGCACTAATCATGGACATCATTTACACCATCTGGCTCCGGAATATGAAACGCTTCCTCCGATCAAAGAGCAGGATCGTTGGCAGTATCGCCATGCCGCTCTTTTTCCTGCTCTTTTTGGGCGTAGGCCTGAATGCTGTCGTGCAGTTGCCCGGCCTGGGGGAAAGCTACATCGTGTTCCTTATACCGGGCATGGTCGCCATGAGCGTGCTCTTCACCTCTGTTTTTTCCGGGATCCAGATCATCTGGGACAAACAGTTCGGATTTTTAAAAGAGACCCTCGTTGCACCGGTCTCACGGCTTGAGATCATGTCAGGACAGACCCTTGGGGGGGCAACCACCGCTGTCATCCAGGGATCCCTGATCCTCGTCCTGTCAGTCTTCGTCGGGTTCCCGCTCTCAAATCCGGTTGGCTTTCTCATCGCTCTCGCATTCATGGTCCTGATCGGTATATCGTTCACCGCGTTTGGTATTGCGATTGCGTCACGGATGGAAGATATGACCGGTTTCCAGCTCATCATGAATTTTGTCGTCTTCCCGATATTCGGCTTGTCCGGGGCACTTTTTCCTATCAGCGCATTACCGGCGTGGATGGGACCGGTCATCCTG